>CAMWTD010000235.1 GCA_947177085.1 uncultured Desulfovibrio sp. | reverse complement strand
CTTGTAGCGCGAGAGCGCCTTTTCCCCGAAGACGCGGTAATTTTCCACAAGGCGTGGGTAGCAGTCGAGCAGGAAGGCGATGGCCTCCTCCGGCTCGAGGAACCACAGTTTGTTGGAACGCGCCTGGAAGTCCATGCTGGCGAGCTCGTTCATGAGCTGGGCTTCCTCGTCCTGATGGCGGCGCACAAGATAGGTCTGGCCTTCGTAGGTATAGCTGCCGGTCTGGAAATCGGGATTGGGCCCCGGCAGGGTGAACTCGCCGTGGCGCGTCTCGTAGATATTGTCTATCTCCAGCGTGAGCAGGCTCCCTTCCTCATCGAGAAAGAGCTTGGGATTATAGGTCGCGGGCTGGAAGACCGGCTCCATGAGCTTGAGAAATTCCTGCGGCTCGTAGAGTTCCGACGAAGGGAGACGCGTCCACACGCGGTCGAGAAATTCGGAAATCTCCTCATGCGGCACGACGGGACGATCATGGATGAGGTTATGCACGAGGGAAGGATAAAGGCCCGTCTGCACAGGATAAAAATTGTGCTGGTAGCACACCCACAGGGGCATTTGCCCGTGGAAGGTGATGGGGCAGTCGTCGCCGGCCTCGCTTTCGTCCTTGCCGGGCCGGATAGGGAGCGGCGCGCGGCCCTCGCGCTTGAGGAGCACCTCGAAATGAAAGCCGGAATCATCGAGCCGCGGCTTGAGCTTGAGCGCAAAAGGCGCGCTCTCGATGCGGCAGGGCTTGTCCGTATCTTTCCACAACAGGTAGTATTCCTTGCGCACGGCCCAGAAAAACCAGGAGGTGAGCCCGTCCGGGATTTCCACCCGATGCCCGTAATAGTCGAGATGCTGGCCGATCTGGCGCGCCACGTGCGGGAGCTGCGGCGAAAATTCGCTCCAGTCCGGGTTCTGGATTATTTGCTGGAGCGTCACTTCGGAATGCACGCTGGAGAGGCCCGATTTGTTCTGGCGACCGCGGAAAAAGGACACGAGCAGCCGCCCGGGCTCGGGCTCGAAACGGAAGATAAGATAATGCCGCCCGGGCTCGGGCTCCATCTCTGTGGAGAAGAAGTTGCGGAAGCTCTGCTTCCAGTCGGCCAGCGGCGCGGGCAGGTCCTCGGCCTCGCCCTGCTCCTTGCATAATTCTTCCACAAGGCGCAGCCCGAGGGCAGCCACATGGCGGCAGACGCCGGAAAAGGCGTCGGAGCAGTTGCACTGCTGGCGGGCGCTCCTGTCCGTGATGGTGAAACTCAGGGAGGGGGTGTAGACCTGCAGGTCCTCGCCCTGGATGACGCCCTGCACATCCCAGGTCTCGCCTTCCTGAATATTAATTTTTTGCACCCCGCCCTCGGAGAGGATATAATATGCCGCATCGCGGATATATTCCGGGACACTGTCATGCAGGAAGGTCTGGCACATTTCCCTGACGACATTCTGTTCTGAACGGCTCATCTTCCCCTCGCGGACGCGACGCTCCCCCTTGCGGAACGGGGGCCGTTCCGCCTCTGCGGGGACACGCGGGCATCTGGTGTTCACGAATTGGGAATCCTTAGCACATGTTCCGCGTCACATGCAACTATCACCTTGCCAATGATGAAAAAATTTTCCCTTTGTTTGCCCGGGCTCATGCTGGTGGCCATTTTCTGGCTCCTTGTGTGCGGAATTTCACAGGCTGCCCATGCTCCTGCGGGCACGGAAGGGGGCCTGCCCGTGGAAGACGGCGAGCCCACGCCCCAGGACGCGCGCGAAGTTCCCGTGGACGGCGGCAGGATATTTTTCGGGACCATCGGCGAGGCTTCCAACCTTATTTCCTACCTCACCACGGATGCGGCCTCGCACGAGGTGGCGGACCTCCTTTTTGTGGCTCCCTTGCGCTACAACAAGAACCTTGAGCCCGAGCCCTGGGCGGCCGAGCGCTGGAGCATGGAGGACGGTGGCAAGCGGATGCGCTTCACCCTGCGCAAGGGCATCCTGTGGGAGGACGGCACTGAGCTCACGGCCGAGGACGTGGCCTTCACCGTGCGCGTCGTCACGGACCCGGCCACGGCAAGCCCCTATGCCGAGGATTTTTCGCGTATCAGGGAACTGCGCGTACTGGACCGCTATACGTTCGAGGCCATCTATGACGAATTTTTCGCGCGCGCCGTGGCCTCGTGGATGAGCCCCATCCTTCCCAAGCATATCCTTGAGGGCCAGAACCTGCGCCAGACGCCCTTTGCGCGCAAGCCCGTGGGCGCCGGCCCCTACCGGCTGAAAGACTGGGACGCCGGGAGCAGCATCACGCTTTCGGCCTCACCCACCTATTTTGACGGGCGTCCCCATATCGACGAGGCCGTCTACCGCATCATCCCGGATGATGCCACCATGTTCATGGAAACACGCGCCGGCCGGCTGGACGTCATGAACCTGAGCCCGCTCCAGTACCTGCGCCAGACTTCAGGGCCCGTATGGGTGCAGGAATTCCACAAATACCGCTACCTGGCTTCTGTCTATGTCTTTCTCGGCTTCAATCTGGAGCATCCATTCTTCAAGGATGTGCGGGTGCGCCGGGCGCTCTCGCTCGCCATCAACCGTGACGACCTTGTGAAGGGCGTCCTGCTGGGGCAGGGCGTGGCGGCCTTCGGCCCCTACAAGCCCGGCTCCTGGGCGGCGCACCCCACGCTCAGGCCCGTGGCGCAGAATGTGGACGAGGCGAAGCGGCTGCTCGCCGAGGCCGGCTTTACGCCCGATGCGGACGGCATCCTCCGCCGGGACGGCAGGCCCTTTGCGTTCAGCATCCTCACCAACCAGGGCAATGAGCAACGCATCCTCACCGCAACGCTCATCCAGAGCCAATTGCGCGCCATCGGCGTGGACGCGCGCATCCGCACGGTGGAGTGGGCGGCCTTTATCCGCGAATTTGTCAACAAGGGGCGCTTCGACGCCGTCATCCTCGGCTGGACCATCCCGCAGGACCCGGATATTTTCCAGATCTGGCACTCCTCGCAGGCCCATGACGGCGGCCTCAACTTCATCCACTACATGAATCCGCAGGTGGACGCCCTGCTGGAAAAGGCGCGCACCACACCGGACAGGGAAAGGCGCGCGGCCCTCTACGCCCGCGTGCAGGAAATCCTGGCGGAGGAGCAGCCCTATTGCTTCCTCTTCGTGCCCTATGCGCTGCCCGTGGTGCAGCGGCGCTTCATGGGCATTGAGCCCGCGCTCGCGGGCATCATGTACAATTTTGAAAAGTGGTGGATACCCAGGGCATTGCAGCGCCACGCGCTTGCGCCCTAGCGCGGGCGGCCACGGCCGGTGCAACTCTATGGAATTTCATGCGTTCTTTTTACGTTTTTCAAGCATTTCTTTAAGGAATTTGCCCGTAACGCTCAAAGGATTGGCGGCAACGTCTTCGGGCGTGCCCGCGGCCACCACCGTGCCCCCAGCCTTGCCGCCGCCCGGGCCCATGT
>CAMWTD010000234.1 GCA_947177085.1 uncultured Desulfovibrio sp. | reverse complement strand
TTCCTGCGCCGGGGCCATGGCCAAAAGCGAGACCTGCGGCGAATTTTGCGCCCGGGCTTTTTTCTGGGCGCGCGCCACGACAAGGTCCAGCGCGGCGAGCATGGCGGCCCGCGACACGCCGAAGCAATCGCATGCGCCGCCCTTGATGAGCGATTCCAGCACGCGCTTCGTCACCTTGCGCAGGCTCACCCGCGAGGCGAGGTCAAAGAGCGAGCCGTACGCCCCGCCTTCGCGTCGCGCCTCGATGATTTCGCGGATGGCCTCGTCGCCCACGTTCTTGATGCCGCCGAGGCCGAAAATGACGCGGCCCCCGCGCGCGGAGAACTCGCGCTCGCTCTCGTTGACCGAGGGCTGGCCCACCTCGATGCCCATGTCCTTGCAGGCGGCCACATACTTGAGCAACTTGTCCTGGTTGCCCATTTCGGAGGTGAGCAGGGCGGCCATGAACTCAACCTTGTGGTGCACCTTGAGATAGGCCGTGAAATAGGAAATGAGCGCGTAGGCCGCCGAATGGGACTTGTTGAAGCCGTATTCGGCGAACTTTTCCATGAGGTCAAAGATCTCGTTGGCCTTTTCCGTGGGGATGCCGTTCTTTTCCGCCCCGGCCACAAAGGTCACGCGCTCGCGGGCCATGGCCTCGGGCTTTTTCTTGCCCATGGCCCGGCGCAGCAGGTCCGCGCCGCCGAGCGTGTAGCTCGCGATGATCTGGGCGATCTGCATGACCTGTTCCTGGTAGACGATGACGCCGTGCGTGTCGCGCAGGCAGTCCTTCAGCGAATCATGCGGAAAGACCACCGGAACCTGGCCGTGCTTGCGCTTGATGAACTCGTCCACCATGCCCGAACCGAGCGGGCCCGGCCGGTAAAGGGCCAGCATGGCGATAATGTCCTCGAAGCAGGTGGGCCTGAGCATCCGCAGGTACTGGCGCATCCCCGAGCTTTCCACCTGGAAGATGCCGTCCGTGTCGCCGCGGGCGTAGAGCTCGTAGGTGGGCGCGTCCGTGAGCGGCAGGGTGTCGAGGTCCGGCGGTTCCGCGCCCTGGCGCGCGATATTGTCCAGCGTGTCCTGGATGAGGGTCATGGTCTTGAGGCCCAGGAAGTCGAACTTGACGAGGCCCGCCTTCTCGGTCATGGGGCCGTCGAACTGGGTCACCAGTTCGCCGCGCTTGCCGAGATAGAGCGGGAGATATTCCTCCATGGGCCTGTCCGAGACAACGAGGCCCGCGGCATGCGTGGAGGCGTGGCGCGCGAGGCCCTCCAGCCTTTTTGCGGTATCGAGCAGGCGGCGCACCTGCCCGTCCTCCTCCCGCAGCCGACGAAGCTCCGGCTCTTGCTCGAGGGCCTTGTCGATGGTCATTTTCAGGCTTTCGGGCACGAGCTTGGCGATGCGGTCGGTCTCCGCAAAGCTCATGCCGAGGGCGCGGCCCACATCGCGCACCACGCCGCGCGCCTTCATGGTTCCGAAGGTGGTGATTTGGGCGACAGAGCCCTCGCCGTAGGTCTCCACCATATGTTTGATGACGTCGCCGCGCCGGCGCTCGCAGAAATCCACGTCGATATCGGGGAGCGAGACGCGCTCGATATTCAGGAAGCGCTCGAAAAGCAGGTTATAGGGCAGCGGGTCGAGGTTGGTGATCCTGAGCGCCCAGGCCACCAGCGAGCCCGCGGCCGAGCCGCGCCCGGGCCCCACGGGAATGGCGTGGTTTTTCGCCCAGTTGATGAATTCCTGCACGATGAGGAAGTAGCCGGGAAAACCCATCTCGAGGATGACCGCGATTTCGTGCTGGAGGCGCTCGCGGTAGCGGTCGGCGTCAAGGTGCTCGCGGTCGGGGTGGGCCTCGAGCCGCTTTTCGAGACCCTCCTCGGCGAGACGCCGGAATTCGCTCTCCATGCTCGCGCCCTCGGGCAGCGGATAGACCGGGAAATAATGATGCCCGAAATCCAGCTCCACATGGCACGACTCCGCGATGCGCGCCGTATTGGCGAGCGCCTCGGGCACATGGCTGAAGGCGCGCTCCATTTCTTCCGTGGTCTTGTAATAGAGCTCCCGCGTTTCAAAGCGCATCCGCCTGGGGTCGTCCATGGTGGTCTGAGTCTGGATGCAGAGCAGCACCTCGTGGGCGTCCGCGTCCCCGGCCTCAAGATAGTGGCAGTCATTGGTGGCCACCAGCGGCAGGCCGGCGCTTTCGGCGAGCTCCATGAGGCCCGTGTTGACGCGCGCCTGCTCGTCGAGGCCGTTGGACTGGAGCTCCAGATAGAAGCGGCCCGGATAGATGGCCGCGTATTCGTCGGCAAGGGCGCGGGCCTTGTCCATGTCTTTTGCCAGGATGGCGCGGGGGATCTCGCCCGCAAGGCAGGCGGAGAGGCAGACGAGCCCCTCGGAATAGCGGCGCAACTGCGCCTTGTCCACGCGCGGCTTGTAATAGAAACCGTCCAGGAAGCCGTGGCTCACCAGCTTGACGAGATTATGGTAGCCCGTGTCGTTCTGCGCGAGCAGGATGAGGTGGTTGCGCAGCTTGCCCGTTTCCGGGCTCTTGTCCGTATGGTCGGCGCAGGTATAGACCTCGCAGCCGAGGATGGGCTTGAGGCCGAAATCCTTGCAGGCGGAGTAGAAATAGGCAGCGCCGAAGAGGTTGCCGTGGTCCGTGATGGCGCAGGCCGCCATGCCGTTGTCCTTGGCGCGGGCGCAAAGGTCCTTGATGCGGATGGCCCCGTCGAGGAGGCTGTATTCCGTATGGCAATGAAGATGAACAAAGTCGGACATGGGGGCTCCTGCGGCTCTGCGGGCGGGAAGAGGCCGTACCCTGGCGCGGACTGTTCCCGGTCACGCCCTGGCGCTACTTGAAGAGGTCCCGCTCCTCAATGGCGCGGTCGATGCGGTCTTCCACCTCAACGCCGGCGGGGGGCGTGAAGCGGAACTCCGCGGGGGCGATGCGCGCGTCCGGCTTGAAGGACGTAAAGCGCACGTCATTGGCATTGCCGTAAAAATCCACAATGTTCGCCCGGCGGATATAGCCGCTTTCCGGCTCCACCCAGATGGCCGCTTCCACCATTTGCGGGGTGGGCTCATGCGGATAGAGCAAAAGCCGCACGAGGCCGTCTTCCCTGCCCGCCGCCTTGACGTCAAAATCCCGGTTCATGGCCGACTGCCCGGTGAGCACCTGGATGATGCTGCGCGAATCCTGCACGAGGTTCGGGGGATAGCGGTAGGCGATCTCCTCGTCGGGCAGGTAGTCCCAGATCTCCTTGCCGGTGACGACAAGGGTCTCCTCGTGCGGCCGGGCCGTCTGCCAGCGGATGAGGAGCGGCTTCTGGAAGCGCAGCCGCCCTTTTCGCTTTTCCACCGAGCCGCTCTCCTTGTGCGTGAGCGTCTGCTCGAAGTCCGCGTCAAAGGATTTCAGGGCTTCGTAGCGGGTGCGGACAAGATCCGCGTAGCGCACGGCGTCGTCGGCGCACA
>CAMWTD010000233.1 GCA_947177085.1 uncultured Desulfovibrio sp. | reverse complement strand
GGTCCCACACGCGCGGCCCCTCGGCCCCGGCGACGGCCCGCGCCAGCGGGGCGCTCATGAGAAAGGCGGCGAGGTGGAAGCTGTCCGGGATGAGGCGCGCGAGGATGTCCGCCCGGTCGCGCCCGCCGGTGAGGTTGATGGCGCGGTTCCAGGCAAGGAGCATGTCGAGGTAGCGGTCAAGACGGCCGGGCAGCTCCCGGAGCGAGGCTTCCGGCATTTGGGCGGCAAGGCCCGGGGGGAGCAGGCGTTCCGCGCTCTCTTGCGTGAGCGCGGGGGATTCCGGCGCGGCGGCTTCCCCGGGCACGGGCCGGGGTGGGTGCTTGTGGGCGCGGCGTTGCGCCATGGGGCCTCCGGGACGGGCGGCCCGGTTCCGGCCGGCCATCGTTCCCGGCATGTGATAGCCCGGCGAGAGAGCGCTTGCAAGCCCCGGCCCGATGGCGTAGAAAAAAGCGCGTAGACTGCGGCATTGCCGCATTTTTTTCGGAGCCTGCCATGACACATACACAGACCGTGGAAGCCACGCCCGTGGAAGCCGCGCCCGATTGCGGCCGCCCGGCGCTGATTTTCGCGGGCCAGGGCTCGCAGGCGGCGGGCATGGGCCGCGACCTTGCCGAAGCCTCGGCTGACGCCATGAACTACTGGAAAGAGGGCGAGCGCATAAGCGGCCTTCCCCTGCGCGAGATCTACTGGGAAGGGGACGAGGCCGCCATGAGCGACACCCGCGCCCTTCAGCCCGCGCTCACCGTGGCCAACGTCAACCTCTGGCGCGCGCTTTCCGAGCGCCTCGGACCCTCCTTCAAGCCTTTTGCCGCGGCCGGGCACAGCCTCGGGGAATACAGCGCGCTCGCCGCCGCCGGCGTGCTTTCGCCCAAAAGCGTGCTTGAAATCACCTCCCTGCGCGGCCGCCTCATGGCCGAGGCGGACCCGGAAGGCAAGGGGGCCATGGCGGCCATCGTCAAGCTGGACATGGACGCCGTCACGGACATCGTGGAGCAGGCCGCCGCGGAGAGCGGCGCGCTCCTCGTGGCGGCCAACCGCAACACCCCGCAGCAGACGGTGGTGAGCGGCGCGCGCGAGGCCGTGGCGCTGGCCGTGCAAAAGGCGAAGGAGCGCAAGGGCCGCGGCGTGGAGCTCAAGGTGAGCGGGGCCTTCCACAGCCCCATGATGGCCGAGGCCAACAAGGAGCTTGCGCCCCTTCTGGAAAAGGCCACCTGGAACACGCCGCGCTTCCCCGTCTACTGCAATGTGGACGGAAAGCCCGTCCACGACGGCGAAAGCGCCAGGAAAAGCCTGCTCAGGCAGATGGTCACGCCCGTTTTCTGGGTGGACCTTATCCGCAATCTCTATCTTGCGGGCGTGCGCTGGTGGATGGAGATCAGCCCCCGCGCCGTGCTCGGCAAGATGGTGGGGCCGTCCATGGCGGGCATCGCCGCCCAGAGCGAGAATCTGCGCGTGGACCTTATCGACTCGCTCACGGGCATCCTCAACTATGCCATGTAATACCTTCCCGCACCGGGAAGCATCCGCACCGGGACCACGCCATGCGCGCCGCTGACACGTTGCGCGCCGCCCTTGCGGCGGCGCTGAAGGAACTGGATCTCCCCTGGCCGGAAAAACTGGTGGTGGAGCCGCCGCGCGAGGCGAAGCACGGCGACCTTTCCACCAATGCGGCCATGCTGCTCGCGAGAGAGGCGCAGCGCAACCCGCGCGAGCTCGGGGCCGCTCTTGCCGCACGCCTCCCGGCGCTCTGCCCGGATATCGAGGCCGCGGAAGTGGCGGGCCCGGGCTTTTGCAACATCACTTTCAAGCCCGGGTTCTGGCGGCGGGCCGTCACCGAGGCGGAGGCCGCGGGCGGGGCCTGGGGCACGAGCGAGGCCGGGGCCGGGCGCGAGGTGCTGGTGGAGTTCGTCTCCGCCAATCCCACGGGGCCCCTCCATGTGGGTCACGGCCGGGGCGCGGCCGTGGGCGACAGCCTTGCGCGCCTGCTCAGGGCCGCGGGCTACGCCGTGGAGACGGAATACTACCTCAATGACGCGGGCCGCCAGATGCGGATGCTCGGGCTTTCGGTGTGGCTGCGCCTGCGCGAAGCGCTCGGCGAGACCATCGACTTCCCGGATGACTGCTACAAGGGTGACTATATCCGCGACATCGCGGCCGACCTGCTCCGGGAGGAACCGGCAATCGCGAAGCTCCCGGAGGACGAGGCCCGGGCGCGTTGCGGCGAATACGCCGTGGAGCGGATCCTCGCGGGCATCAAGGCGGATCTCGCGGCCTTCCGCGTGGAGCACAGCCGCTTTTTCTCCGAAAAAAGCCTGGTGGACTCCGGGGCCGTGGCCGCGGCCTTCGCGGCGCTCGAAAAAGCCGGCTACACCTATGAGAAGGACGGCGCGCTGTGGTTCGCCACCACGCGCCTCGGGGACGACAAGGACCGCGTGCTGCGCAAGTCCGACGGGAGCCTCACCTATTTTGCCTCGGACATCGCCTATCACCACGACAAGTACCGCCGGGGCCACCGCTGGCTCGTGGATGTCTGGGGCGCGGACCATCACGGCTATATCCCGCGGATGCGCGCGGCCATTGCCGCCATGGGCGAGCCGGAATCGAGCTTCGACGTGGTGCTCATACAGCTCGTCAACTGGCTGCGCGACGGCAAGGTGGTGAGCATGTCCACGCGCGCGGGCGAATTCGTGCCGCTGGAGGAAGTCCTGCGCGAAGTGGGCACGGACGCGGCGCGCTTCCTCTTTCTCTCGCGCAAGAGCGACAGCCCGCTGGACTTCGACCTCAAGCTCGCCACGCAGCGCAATCTCGACAACCCGGTCTACTATGTGCAGTACGCGCACGCGCGGGTTTGCTCGCTTTTGCGACGCGCGGCCGCCCAGGGCCTGACCCTGCCCGACCGCGTGGACGAGGCCGCGCTCGCCCCGCTGGACACTCCCGAGGACATGGCGCTCCTGCGTCAGATAGCCGCCTTTGAGGAAATGGTGGCCCAGGCCGCCGCGCACCTCGCGCCGCACCATGTGAGCCGCTATGTGCAGGACCTCGCGGGCCTGCTTCACGGCTATTATGCCAAGCATCAGATCCTCGTCCCCGATGACAGGCCGCGCGCCGTGGCCCGGCTCGCCCTGCTCCGGGCCGTGGGCCAGACGCTGAAGAACGGCCTCTTCCTGTTGGGCGTGAGCGCGCCGGAAAGCATGTAGCGGCGGACGGCATGGCCCAGCCCCTGCGCAAGATTTTCCAGAAGAACCTGCTTTCGGGCGCGGATGCCTCCGCCCCGCAGGGGCGGCGCGAGCGCGGGGCAAGGCAGGATGGCGCGGGCGCGGGGCGTAAGGCCCCCGGGGGGGGCGGCCGGCGCACCCTCGACCTTTCCGGCGCGGCCGCCACGGCCCTGGGCCTCGCCCTGGCCTGCGCCGTGGGCTGGGCCGGCTTCATGGGCTATCTCGTGGGCCGGGGCGGGCACCCCCGGCGCGGCG
>CAMWTD010000232.1 GCA_947177085.1 uncultured Desulfovibrio sp. | reverse complement strand
GGATTGACGTGGATCTTGTTTTCAAAGAGCTTGTGACAGTAATCCACCAGCAGGGGAAAATTCTGCCTGCGGTGATAATACTTGAGCGCGAATTCCTTTGAACCAGTCTGGAAGCCGATGCCCGTCGCCATGAGGCCCGCATCCAGTACAAGGTTGAACAGGGCGCCGTCCGTCATCATCTGTTCATAGTCCAGGTAGGCGAAAAAGTTGCGGCGCACCTGGTCGCGGTACTTGCCGAAGAATTCCTTTGTCCTGTCGCGGGAATTGCCCCAGTATTCATCGGCAAAAATGATGGTGTCGATGTTGGCGGGCAGGGCGGCAAGCTCGTGGATGACATCGTCGATGGCCCGGTTGCGGCGCTTATAGGCCTTTTTGCCTTCGGCCCTGTACATTTTGCTCCAGTTGCCGCCGGAGCAATAGGAGCAGGTTCCGATGCAGCCCCTGCCAAAAAAGGTAAAATACGTCCTGCCGGAGAGCACCGGGTCCAGATGACGCCGCAGCTCGCCATTTTCTATGTAGGAGAAGAAATCGTTGCCGGAAAGGGGCGCGGGATAACAGGAGAGATCCTTTTTCTGGTCACGCAGGGGGTTGCCCCCGCCCCCCCAACTGGCCGCCCAGGTCGTGCCGGGCACGGCAAGGAGGGTCGCGCGGTCCCGCTTTTCCCAGGCGTTGACGAGCTCGAGCATGGCCTCTTCGCCGTCGCCCCTGACCACCACATCGAAACCGGCGTCAAGATAGATTTCCGGGGTGAGGGTCGGCCCGTAGCCCCCGGCCACAAGCAGCGCGTTTGGAGCGGCTTCTTTGAACAGGTGAGCCAGCTCCGGGGCGAGGTAATTGTGGGTGGAGCGAGCCGAGAACCCTATGATGTCCGGTTTTTCAAGTCGGATGGCTTCTGACAGGCTTGCCGCGCTTCGGGCCGGCAATGCCCCCTGTATGGTCGGCTGCTCGTATACCTGGCCATTGATATACATATGATAGCCGATAATTTCAGTCTCTCTCGGCTCCTCAGTGACTTCGTGCCGGTACTCTTCAAAGAGTATGTTGTGGGTTTCGTGCCCTTTGGCCCGCAAGTAGGAGGCAAGGCAGCGCGTCCCAAGATAGCATGTTTCATAGAGATTGACAAAAACCACTTTTTGCATCGTATCCTCCGGCATCTGCTGCGCGAAGCGGGAAGATATTTTTCAATACCGCCCCGGCGGACCGGATGGGCCAGTCATCCGGCCCGGCGGCTGTTTCGCCAAGAGGGGCATAGCCTTCCCAGGCATGCCAGATGCCCTTTATTCTGCATCTCGGGCTGCCCAGCGTCCTGAGGCCGCCATAGTCAAAAGCCCGCAGGAAGTTCCAGATTTTTTTCGCGGGCCATGCAAGGTCGAGAACGCCGGCGTTGGGCCTTTCGGCGCGCTTGTGCGGCGGCGTCGTGCAAGGGGCCTGGGGGATGAGCGGCGCATCGCCGCGAAGGATGGCCGGAAGATATTCGGAAAGCGCCGCGACTGCCAGGGCGCACTGGCGTCTCAGCAATTCGAGGGAAGTCAGTTCCCCGACGGGCAGCGACTTCTGGACAACGAGCGGCCCGGTGTCGATGCCGCTGTCCACCACATGCCAGCTTATGCCCGCGAGCGGGTCGCCCGCAAAGATCGCCCATGCTTCCGCGTGCATGCCCCGGTGCGCGGGCAGAAGGGAATTGTGGTAGTTAAGGATCCTGAGGTTCTCCATTTCCACGATTTTTTTGGGGAAAATAATGGTATTGCTGGCGCTGAGCACAAGGATGCGCTGGGTTTCATTGAAAAGATAGGGCAAATCGTCCCGTGAGACGCGCTCAGGGGCAATTCCGCACCCTGCGGCCGCCTTGCGGGAAAAACCGTCCATGGGGCCGCCGGTATCCAAAAAACCCCCCGGGAGGCCGCGGTCTTTAACCAGTTTCATGCAGGCCAGGGCCGGGACGCCCTGCCCAATCACGTAAATTTTTTCGTAAATGCCGCTCATGTCCAGTCCGCCCCGGCGCGGCCTATGGCCCTGGCCGGGTTGCCCATCACCTTGTCGCCGGGCCTCACGTCCTTCATGACCATGCTTCCAAGGCAGAGATAGGCTCCGGCCCCCACGTTCACATGCGGGGCGATGGCCACATTGCCGCCAAGAAAGACGCCAGGCCCGAGGGTCACGTTGCCCATGATGTTGCAAATGCCCGAGACAGTGCAGAAATCGCCAATCCGGGCGTCATGCCCGATGCTGCATGTGAGCAGCGTGCAGAAATCCCCGATGCGGATGTTCACGCTCATGCCGCAGCCGGGATAGACCACCAGCCCCTCCCCGAACACATTGTGCCGCCCGCAGTTGGTATTCGGGTGAATGACGGACTCGAACACCGCCCCCCGGCCCTTGAGCAGGGAGGCGAGCTTTCTCTTGGCCGCCGGGTCGGCCACGCCCATGGCCAGCACATCGTTGGGGCCCGGAAAATAGTCCTGGACTGTCCCCACAACCGGGTAATCGCACTCCTTGCCGGCCAGCGGGTCAGGGGTGTCGTCGAGAAAGCCCCTGATGTTCCAGCGCGGGCCGCAAAGCCTGTGGATATCGAGAATATTGTTCAAAAGCTCGCGGCCCATGCCGCCCGCGCCGACGATGTAGAGGTCCTTCATGGCTTAGCGCACGCTCACCACGCGCTCGCCGTGGATATTGTAGCGCGTGTCCTTCTCTTCCACCCTGAAAGTGCCGTCGGTGAGGCAGAGCGGGTCCCCGGAAAGCAGGCTTGCCACGGCGTCATAGCCGTTTTTTTCATCAAAGCAGCAGACGGATCCCTCGCCGATGCGGCTTTTGTGCAACATGCCCGCCTTTTCCATGAAGTCGTGCACCACGGGCGCGGGATTGAGGCGGCAGTTGGCATAGGTGGAATAGAGCCAGACCGAGCAGGGGCACTCCATGCCGTTGCGCATGACCACGCCGGAAAATTCGCGGTCATACCGGTAAGGCACGCGGAGCATTGCCTCCACATGGTGCGTATAGGTGAAGCAGTCGCGCATGTCAGTGCCGAAAAAGAGGAACTTCACCCGTTTTCCGCACTGGTGCAGCCTGTCATAGCTCGATCCATCGCCGATGGAGTAGGGGCTGAGGTCCCGTGTCAGGCCCGGATCCTCGCCGATGACATAGACGGAGAGCAGCGGGTCCGCGGAGCGGACGCCGAGGCCGCTCTTGCGGGCGAATTCATTGAGCGCGCCCATGGGCGTGGGAGTTTTGTCGATGTCAAAGGGTTCGTCGTTGCAAAAGCTGAAGGTGAAGGTGGGAAAGACGAGCGTCTCCACGCCAAGGCACCGGAAAATGTCCAGGAGAGCCCCGAGCAGTTGCTTGCGGCCCACGGCGGGCAGCCCGAAGCCCATGCCCGTGTGGACATAGAGCACGTCGCAGTCGCCCGCGCCGCACGCCAGCAGGGCGGCGCGGATGTCGCCGTCCGTCACGTCCCCGGCCTTGGAGTGGAAAAGAGTCGTCATGGCTGCTCCTTCAGAAATGGGGGAAGCGCTCCCCGCCGTCCACATTGATGATT
>CAMWTD010000231.1 GCA_947177085.1 uncultured Desulfovibrio sp. | reverse complement strand
GGCGCGGAGCTCGCCCTTGAATTTGTGGCGCGCCTGCGCGGGGAGCAGCGCTTTGCGGACGCGGCCGCCCTCGCCCGCCAGATAAGCGCGGACGTGACCCGCGCCCGGAGCGTGCTGGCCGCCGGCGGCGCGGACGGGAACCCGGAACCCGCATGATCACGGCCGACCTGCACAACCACACCCTGGCCTCACACGGCACGGCCAGCGCGGCCGCCATGCTGGAGCGGGGCCGCGCCGCCGGACTACAGTGGTTCGGGCTCTCGGAGCACGCGCCCCTGCCCCCGGGCTTTTCCTGCAAGCTCTACACGGGCGACCTCAACGTCGAATTTCCGCGCTATGCCGCCGAAGTGATACAGCTCAGGGAGGCCAGCGAGAAAGGCCCGGGCCCGCGCGTGCTTCTCGGCATGGAGCTCGACTGGATACCCTCGCGCCTGCCCTACATGCGCGCACTTGTGGCGGCCTGGCCCTTTGACTATGTGCTGGGCTCCCTGCACCACATCGACGGCATGTCGGTGGGCGCGCTCGCCAACTGGGGCCCGGGCGTCAGCCGCGAGGAGCGCTTCGCCCGCTTCGCCGCCTATTATTATGAAATGGCGGCCATGGCGAAAAGCGGCCTCGTTCAGATAGCCTCCCACCCGGACTTCATCAAGCTGCGCGCTTTCGACGATTTCCGGGCCTGGCTGGCCCTCCCTGAAAGCCGCGCCCCGCTTGAGGCGGCGGTGTCGGCCCTGGCGGCGACCGGCACGGTCATGGAGGTCTCGGCAGCGGGCCTCAGGCAGGACTTTGCCGAGCCCTATCCCGCGCCGGCCATCATGCGCCTCGCTGCCGGGGCCGGGGTTGATATTTGCTTCGGCTCGGACGCCCACACCCCGGCCGACGTGGGGCTTCCCTTTGACCGGCTCGCCGACTACGCGCGCGGTTTCGGTTATACGGATTCGGTCATCTTCATCAATCGCCAACGCCGCCGCCTGCCCTTCTGAGCCGCGGCCCCATGCGGAGCGCCCATGAACGGCATCCATCTCCCCGGCCCGGACCAGCCCGATGCGGCCCAGGCAGATACGGAAGGTCCGGACAAGAGCCGCGACCTTCTGGAAAGCCTGCCCGAAATCGGCCCGGACGAGACCTTCGTCTTCGACTGCGGCCCGCACATGCCCTGCTTCAACCGTTGCTGCGCCGAGCTCACCCTGCCGCTCACGCCCTATGACGTGCTGCGCCTGCGCCGCCAGCTCGGCATGAGCGGCGAGGACTTCCTGCGCACTTTCGCCAGCATGCGCTCCTTCCCGGACACGGGCTTTCCCCTGCCGCTTTTGCGGATGCTCGAAAGCCCGGACGCGCCCTGCCCCTTCGTGACGCCGGCCGGCTGCTCCGTCTATGAGGACCGCCCGGGCGCGTGCCGCTGTTACCCGCTCGGGCGCGGGGCGCGCATGGGCGCGGAAGGCGTGAACGAGCGCTTCTTCCTCGTGCGCGAGGAGCATTGCCGCGGCTTCGATCACGGCACGGCGCGCACGCCGGCGCAATGGTTCGCCCATGAGGACATGGAGCCGTACACCGCCTTCAATGACCGCTACATGCGCCTCATGGCCATGGTGCGCGCCACTGAACGGCAACTGGAGCCGAAGCTCGCCACCATGGCCATCCTCTGCCTCTACCAGCTCGACAAGTTCCGCGAGCTCATCTCGGCCATGCGCATCTTCTCCCGCGTGGACGTGGCCCCGGAACAGCAGGCGCGCATCATGGAGGATAGCCTCGCCGGCGACGAGGCCGCCCTCGGCTTCGCCCTCGACTGGATGGAGCTCGTCATCTTCGGGACGTCTCCCGGCCTTGCGCGGCAGGATGCCTGAGGCACGGCCTCTGGGCGTCGCTATGGCGGAACTGCCCGGCGTGGCGGGCCCTCGCCAAAAAAGGGATTGCTTCCGGCAAGAGCAGAGATTCTCCCATTCGGGAGGTCGCATGAACACGGGAGATTGCATGAACACGTCCGGACCGGTCTGGCAGGAACCTGTCGCGGCGGCTTATGCCGCTAACTATTTTTTTGAGCAAGCATAGCAGAAGACTTCAAAAAATAAAAAAGGAAATAACTACACTACCTAGGTGTAGAGTGTCAACACGTTGTTCCCGCTCCAGGTAGCCGGTAAACTGGAGGATTTCTTCCCAGCGCCGTATGAGGACGCTGGAAATTGTACCGATATGTCCACAGAGGCAAATCCTGGGTTCGCTTCCATGAGTGGGTATATGTTGACGCATATGCCCACTCTTTTAAGGCTGTTCGGATAAACCGTTCTGCCTTTCCATTGGTTTGTGGATGATATGGCTTTGTCCTTTTATGCTGGATACCAAGTTCACGACAAGCCTGACGAAACTTCCATGATTTGTAGCAGGCTCCGTTATCGGTAAGAACTCGTTTCACCTCAATTCCATGCTGCTTATACCACGCAACGGCGCACCAAAGAAATTCTACAGCGGATTCCGCGGTCTCATCCGCATGGATCGCTGTATATGCCAGCCGCGAAGCGTCATCCACGCAGACATGGAGGTATTCCCAACCGGGCCTGCGCCGTTTTACTTGGCGGGTTCCCGCTTTCCGATGGCCAATCCCGTCAATTTTACCGAGCCGCTTTATATCCACATGGAGCATATCCCCTGGACTGTCCCACTCATACCGCTGAACTGGCGGTTTAGGCTCCAGGGGGGACAGCCGGGAAAGGCCCAATTTGCGTAATGCGCGAAACACCGTACTGCGCCTCAAGCCGAGAAGAAGCGCGATCTCGTCCCCGGTCTTACGGGTTATACGCAGTTCATGGATTTGGCTCATATCCTCGCTTGTCAGACTGCATCGACACCGTTTAGGCCGAGAACTGGCGTCGGCAAGCGCCTCGACGCCTCCCATGGCATAACGATGCTTCCATTTTCTGACAGTGCGCACACTCAGGCCATAATCAGCGGCCACCGCGGCAGCCGCTTTTGTCCCAAGCCGCCGCACCATTTCTTCTCGACCTCGTGCCGTAAGTTTGGCATTCTTGTGGCTGTTCACCCTTCTTCCCATCCAGTTTGCTGTTGTTTGTCACTTCCAGCTTTACCGGATTGAAGGAGGGTGAACAACCTATTGAAACGTGACACCTACGTTATTAAATCCGTAGAAGTCTGGGGAATTGACATTGGAACTGAATCGGAATATAATAGTAACTAAATAATAGAGAACTATCTAGGAATTCATTTATAAATCTATGGCCCTAAAAAGTATTTAAAACCACTTTGGGGATTAATGACTAATTACTTATACTTACATGATAACAGGAGGCATCTCATGGCTATATTCTCTAAACCATTTTTCCGCGTACTGATTCTTTGTATAATAGTTTATGTTGTTGCGCTCTCTATTAGAATTTATTGGACGGGTCACAGAGAAGCATTCCATCTTGATGAAGGTCTTACATATTCAATGATTTATAAGGATAACTATTTTCCTAATGAAATTTATAATCAGTGGAAATCAGGACGCGATATAAAGAACTCATGTATGAACAATTATAGTCCCTCATTAAAAG
>CAMWTD010000230.1 GCA_947177085.1 uncultured Desulfovibrio sp. | reverse complement strand
CGCCCGCCCCGTCGGAAAAGCCCGCTGAAGACGCGCCGGCCAACTAGCCCGCGAAAACGTCGCCGCGCCTTGGCGCGTCACTTAATGAAGCAAAAACGCCTGCCCTACGGGGGCAGGCGTTTTTGTCTTTGACGAAAGTAAAATTCCACTTATGGCTTGATGGGCTTTTTGGGCATCACATCAAGTTGCCGGGTATCGTCACCCGTGCCGAGGCACTGGTATTGCTGGACGACCAGCATCTCCACGCATTGCGGCCCGGCAAAAGGATTATACGTCATTTGCTGGCATTTGCGCTTTACCAGTCCGAAGGGCTCCGCCTCCGAATAGCCCCAGAACCGGCATTTCTCTTCCGCCACCTTGCGTCCTTGCGCTTCGCTTGTCTCCGGTATTTCCAGATTTGGGTTGTAGGTATAGCCCACCTCCACTGTGGCGTCCGCGCGGCTGCCGCCGGCGGATTCCCAGCTTTTCATCACCTTTTTCGCGCAACCCAGACTGCAGGCAAGTGTCAGCGCCAGGAGCAGGTTCAACCAGGTTTTCATCGTCTCCCCTCCCGATTATGGTGATGTTTACTCTAATATATTAGAGGGGAAAGGGCAAGCGCCATGGGCTATAGCATGCGGCAAGAGGTATCGCATGCTGCGGAGCAACCTGAAGCCGCTCATGGAACAGCGGGGCATCACTCTCAAAAGGATGGTCGAGGACACGGGCCTCGCGGAAATGACCGTCATCCGCGCCCGGCGCGGCCAGATCGCGGCCTGCCGCCTGGATACGCTGGTGAGCATCGCCAGCTATCTGGGCTGCACGGTCAATGACCTCTTTTCCGAGGAGGAAGGGGAGGCAGGCGGTCGCACCGAAGGGCACAAAGAGCCCACGGCCAATTCCTGACATGCTTCCCTGTGCCTCATGCAAAGTAAAACGCCTGCCCCGAGGGACAGGCGTTTTGTCGTTTTCCGCGCAGCTTCCGGCCGCTCACTCCGGGCGGCGAAAGAGCGCCATATATTCCTGGTTGCCCTTGGGCCCCTTGATGGCCGCGGGCAGCACGCCCCTGGCCTCCAGCCCCAGCTCCCCGGTGCAGAAGCCCACGATCTTGTCCACGGCGCGCTGGCGGGCGGCCTCGTCGCGCACAACGCCGCGCACTGTCTCGCCCGGGCCGAGCTCGAACTGCGGCTTGATGAGCAGGGCCGCGAGGCCGCCGGGCCTGAGCCAGGCCATGCAGGGCGGCAGGATGAGGGTGAGCGAGATGAAGGAGACGTCGCCCGTGAGCAGGTTCACGGGCTCGGGGATAAGGCCCGGTTCGGCGTAGCGCAGGTTCACGCCCTCGAGATTGACCACGCGGGGGTCGGCGCGCAGGCGCTCGTGGAGCTGGGCGCGCCCCACATCCACGGCATACACGCGGGCGGCCCCGCGCTGAAGCAGGCAGTCGGTGAAGCCGCCGGTGGAGGCCCCGGCGTCCACGCAGGTAAGGCCCGTGACATCGAGGTGAAAATTGTCCAGCAGGGTAAGCAGCTTGAACGCGCCCCGGCTCACATAGCGCTCGCCGGGCAAAAGCGCGAGCCGCGTGCCCGCCGGGTAGCCGTGGCCCGGCTTGGGCACGGGCACGGGCCGCACTCCCGGCGGGGCGTCCTCTGGCTGCGCGAGCACGACGCGCCCGGCCATGATGAGGCTGCGCGCCTTTTCCCGGCTTTCGGCCAGGCCCTGCTCAAAGGCGAGCTGGTCCGCGCGCACGCGGGGTTTTGCCATGCGACTCAGTACACCACGCTGTAGGACATGACCTCGGGCCGGTGGAAGAAGAACTCCACGCGGCGGTTCACGGCGCGGCTTTCCTCGGAGATGCCGGGCTTGAGCGGCCGCGTTTCGCCATAGGCCACGCCGCGCAGGCGCGTGGGCTTGACCCCGTGATCCGCGAGATAGCGAAGCACGGCCGCGGCGCGCGCCCCGGAAAGCTCCCAGGGCGAGTCATAGGGCGGCCGGGCCTCGCTGCCGTCGGCATGGCCGCGTACCACGAGATAGAGGTTGTACTCCTTCATGATGTCGAGCACATCGCCGAGCACCTTGATGCCCTCGGGCTGCAGGGCCACCTCGCCGGGCTTGAACATGATGTCCGAATTGACGCGCAACTGCACGCCCACGTCGTCGGCGCTGATGCCCGAGGCGTTCTGCGGCACGGCGTCGGCCATGAGCATCTGCTTGAGCTTCTGGGCGATGGCGTAGTGGGACTTCTCCACCTCGCTGATCTTGAGGTCGCGCGTGTCGATCTTGTCCGTGTTCTGGATGAAGGGATTGTTGGAGACGGGCGAGGTGGCGCTGGAGTCGAAATTGCGTTCGCCGCTGAAATAGGCGGCGAGGCCCGCCCGCGTCTCCGGCGGGACCATGTTCAGGATCCAGAGCAGGAGAAAGAAGGCCATCATGGCCGTGACAAAGTCGGCGTAGGCGACTTTCCATGCGCCGCTCATAGTGCCTCCTTGTATTTCAGGGCCGTCCGGGCCCGAAAACTCCATTCCCGCATACAGGGCATGCGGGAATGGACGATGGTATGCAAACTGCCTGCCGTGGCCGGCCTAGTTGCTCTTGAGCTTCTCTTCCATTTCCGGGAAGGTGGGCCGGAAGGGGTAGGGGATGGCCCGGCGTCCGTACTCCACGGCGATGAGCGGCGTGGAGCCGCGAATGGCCGCGGCCAGAGCCTCCTTCACCGCATTGTAGTAAAAATGCTCTTCGGCGACGAAGTTCTCGAGCTTCGCGCCCATGGGCCCGAAAAGGCCGTAGCAGCAGAGGATGCCGAAAAAGGTGCCCACCAGCGCCGCGCCGATGTGGTGGCCGAGCACGTCCGGCGGCTCGTTGATCATGCCCATGGTGACGACCACGCCGAGCACGCAGGCCACGATGCCCATGCCCGGGAGCGACTCGGCCATGTGTGTCACGAGGTGCGCGGGCAGCATGCCTTCCTCGCGCATGGTGTCCATGTCCATGTCCATGAGGCTGTCGATGTCCGCCGGGTCGCCGGTGGTCAGGTAGACGCGCAGGGTGTCGCCGATGAAGTGGACGAGGGTGCTGTTCTTGGAGATATTGGGATACTTGCTGAAAATGGGGCTGGACTCGGGCTTTTCCACGTCGCCTTCGATGCTGATGACGCCCTCGCGGTGCATCTTGGAAAAGAGCGCGTAGAGCAGCGCCAGCGTCTCGAGATAGCGGGCCTTGCTGGAGCCCGGGTCGGCGAAGAGGTGCTTGAGGCTCTTGAGGATGAGCCCGAAGGTGTACTTGGTCTGGCTGCCGAAGAACGCGCCCATGGCGCAGCCGAGGATGATGATGAATTCCGCCGGCTGGAAGAGCACGCCCCAGTCGCCGTGGGACATGGTGTAGCCCACACCCACGGAGACTGCGACAACGATGAGGCCTATGAGCAGATACATGCCGTACCGCCTGTGCGGACGCCCCCGATGCCGGGGCTCCCGCGTGCTGCTTCGACTGCGGGCAAAAAGGCCCGTGAGCGGAACTCTATACTATTCCGCCCTCCAGCTCAACGGCGGAATGGGGCGAAACTTTAGGGCGCGGGGGCCTTTAGCGCCCCAAAAGCCCGCGCACGATGCTCCCCGCCGCGCCGAGGCCGTCCCGCAC
>CAMWTD010000229.1 GCA_947177085.1 uncultured Desulfovibrio sp. | reverse complement strand
CCATTTGCGGAGCCCTGCTCTCCGCCCTGCTGGTCTTTGCCGTCTGCCTGCCCGCCCGGGCGGCCGACACCCCGGAACAGTCCATCATCCGCAAGGAAGAGCTCAAATCCGTCAAGGGCGCGGACGCCATCTTCACCGGGGATGTGACCATCACGCCGCTCTATCCGGCCAACAACGCCATGCGTTCCAGCGGCGGCAGCGTCACCTTCGCGCCCGGGGCGCGCTCCAACTGGCATGTGCATCCCGTGGGCCAGGTGCTGCTCGTCACCGAAGGCGTGGGCCGCACGCAGGAATGGGGCAAGCCCGTGCAGGAAGTGAAGGCCGGCGACATCATCATCTGCCCCGTGGGCGTCAAGCACTGGCACGGCGCGTCGCCCGAGAGCCCCATGACCCATATCTCCATCTGCGAGGAAAAGGAACCGGGCAAGGTGGTGGAATGGATGGAAAAGGTCACGGACGAGCAGTACAATGGCAAGAAGTAGCCATATTCAGGGAGCTGAAATGACGGACAACCACAACAAAACCCGTGCGGACCGCCGCCGCCTGCTCCAGGCCGTGGGCGCGGTGGCCCTGGCCCCGGCGCTGGCCGGGGGCCTGACCGGGCTTGCGCGCGCCACGGAAAAACCCGCCGGAGGGCAAGGCGTGGGCAAGCTCGACCTGCCGCTCATCACCAAAAAGCGCATCCTCGGCAGCGGGCCCGCGGCCATGGAAGTGTCGGCCCTGGGCTTCGGCGTCATGGGGGCCAACTACAACCGCGGCGTTTCGCCGTCGAAGGAGCAGGTGATCGGGCTCATCCGCCAGGCCGCGGAGCACGGCGTCACCCTGTTCGACACCGCGCAGATCTACGGGCCCCTGACCAATGAAAAGCTGGCCGGGGAGGCTCTGGCCCCCTACAAGGACAAGGTGGCCATCACCACCAAGTTCGGCCACAAGATCGTGGACGGCGTCTACCACAAGGGCGAGCTCGACAGCACTCCGCAAAATATCCGCAAGGTGGCCGAGGAATCGCTGAAGAGCCTCGGCGTGGACGCCATCGAGCTCTTCTACCAGCACCGCTTTGACCCCAAGGTGCCCATCGAGGACGTGGCGGGAACGGTGAAGGACCTCATCCGCGAAGGCAAGGTCAAGCGCTTCGGCCTTTGCGAGGTGGGGCCCGAGACCATCCGCCGCGCCCACGCCGAGCAGCCCGTGACCGCCGTGCAGAGCGAATACCACCTCATGTGGCGCGAGCCGGAGCAGGACATCTTCCCCGTGCTGGAGGAGCTCGGCATCGGCTTCGTGCCGTACAGCCCGCTCAACCGCGGCATGCTCGGCGGGGACTTCACGGCCTATACCCGCTTCGACTCGGGCAACGACAACCGCGACACCCTGCCGCGCTTCCTGCCCGATGCCCTCGGCAAGAACCTCATGGTGGTGGAGACCATCAACCGCTTCGCCCGCCCGCGCGGCATCACCGGGGCCCAGGCGGCGCTCGGCTGGCTGATGCAGAAGGACTGGATCGTGCCCATTCCCGGCACGACCAAGCTCGCGCACCTGGAGGAGAACCTCCGCGCGGCGGAGCTGGGGCTCGGCCCGGCGGACTGGCGGGAGCTTGAAGCCGCCCTCGGCAAGGTGGAAATCACGGGCGAGCGCTACCCGGCCGAACAGCAGAAACAGGTCCAAAAAAGCTAGACGCCGCGCGCGTTACGGTGAAGCGACATGCAAAAGACTATGAAGGCCGCGGTGCTCGTGGGCCCGGAAAAGATCGAGGTGAAGGAGGTCGCCCTGCCCGAACTCGCCCCGGGCATGATCCTTATCAGGGTCAGCGCCTGCGGCGTGTGCGGCAGCGACGTGCACATGTGGAAGGCGGGCGCGGGCTGGAGCGACGAGCCTATCCCGGATTTCCGCATGGGGCACGAGTTTTGCGGCGTGGTGGTCGACCCCGGTGACAGCGATTTCGCCGTGGGCGACCGCGTGACCTTCTGGGCCAATATGTATTGCGGCCGCTGCGATATGTGCCTGGCCGGGCAGGAGCACCTCTGCCGCGAGGTCGGGGGCAAGAACTACATCGGCTTTGTCTGCAACGGGGCCTATGCGGAGTATTTCGCGGGCCCGGCGCGCTACGCCTACAAGCTGCCGGACACGGTCTCGGACGTGGCGGCGGCGCTCATCGACCCGCTCATGGTGGCCTACCACGCGGTGAAGCATTCCAGCTTGCGGCTGCACGGGCGCGTGCTGGTGGTGGGGAGCGGCATCATCGCCCAGCTCATGGGGCATCTTGCCAAAAAGGCGGGCGCGTCCTTCCTCGCCATGTCGAAAATCAACGACAACCAGCTTGGGAAAGCGCGGGAGCTCGGCGATTTTGACAGCTATATCGACGGCGGCGCGCCTGACCGCGCGGCGCGCTATCGCGAGGCCTGCCCGGGCGGTTTCGACGTGGTGTTCGAGGCCGTGGGACGCCCGGAATCCCTGGCCGCCTGCCTCGAGGCCGTGCGCCCCGGCGGGGAGATCGTGGCCGTGGGCAATTCCGTCACGCCCGAGATTCCCTTCAGCCTCAATTCCCTGGTGCTCAACGAGGTGCGCCTTTCGGGCAGCGTCTCCTGCACGCGCAGGGAATTTGAGGAGACCATCGACCTCATTGCCACGGGCTTTGTCAAGCCGGAGCGTTTTGTCACCGACGTCATCGGCCTCGACGGCCTGCAGGAAGCCCTCCAAAAGCAGGAAAAAAGCGTGCCCGGCCTGCTGAAAAGCGTGGTCAGGCCCTGAGGCCGGGCAAACCCTAGTGTGCGGCGGGGGGCTCGGGATGCCGGGCTTCCCGCCCTTCTTTTGCCCCGCCCGCCTCATTTGGGGCGCGCTTGCGGCCCTCGGCCCGGCCGTGGAAGATGAAGTGCTCGAAAGCGCTGCGTATCCTGCCGTCGCGGAGCGCTTCGGCCACATCCGGGTTGGCGGCGAGATAGTCCTCCACATCGATCATGAACTCCTCCCGCAGGTAATCCATGTAGCGGGCGCAGGAGCCCCGGGGGGCCATCTCCCTGACGCGCGGATGGCTGATGGCTTTTTGGAGCTGGATATTGACCACATAGTAGCCGTGCTGCTCCAGATATTGGGCCATGGCGCGCCGCCCCGAAGCGGGTATATACATGTCGAGGACGAAGTCCTTGTGGCCGGCCGTTTCGACGAGCCATTGGCAAAAATCCGCAAAAAGCCCCTTTTTGAAAATCTGGTAGGTGATGGAGCCGCAATCCATGCGCGCCTTGTTCTGCATCACGATGTCGGTGATGGAGGCCGGGGCCGCGCAGCTTCCGCTGGCTACCGCATAATAGAGCACGTCGCCCGAGATGCGCCGGATCTCCGGCTTGAAAATTGCCTGCACGGTGAAGCTCTTGCCGGCGTGGGGATCGTCCAGGGCGAGGATGGCGTAGGGAAGCTTGCGCGAAATGTGGTACACCAGCCTGGGGATGGGGTCCCCCGCTTGCGGCACGCTGCGCGAGATGAGCTTGTAGGCGTAGCCGTCCAGCATCTCCGTGAGCTTCGCCTGCGTGGGAAAGAAGCGCGTGTCGATGGAGCGCTTCACCTCAACGAATTCGTTGCCCTCGCCGGGGGCCACGCCGCTCTCCAGCACCAGGCCGCCCCCGGGTT
>CAMWTD010000228.1 GCA_947177085.1 uncultured Desulfovibrio sp. | reverse complement strand
CTTGCGCCTTCCCGTCATCCTTTCTGTGGGGCGGGGGGCGACGCCGGCGAGGGGATAGGGGCGCCCGAGATTGGCGTACTTGCCCTCGCCAAAGCGATGATAGGCCAGCAGTTCAAGGCGGGCGCCGGCAAGGTCGCCCACGAAGCGGGCCAGTTCTTCCACATGGGCCTCGTCGTCGTTGAAACCGGGGATCACCGGGCAGCGGATCAGCATGTCCAGGGCCGGGAAGCGCCGGCGCACCTCGACGATATTGGCGAGGATGCGCTCGTTGCCCAGGCCCGTGGCCTCTCTGTGCCTCTCGCTGTCCATATGCTTGATGTCCGTCATCAGCTGGTCGAGGTGCCGGCACACCGAGACCGCGTTTTCCAGGGGCGCGGCGAAGGAGGATTCCATGGCCGTGGTCATGCCCTGGCGCTGCGCCAGCTCGCAGAGCGCCGCCGCAAAGGCCGGTTGCAGCAGGGGCTCGCCCCCGCTGATGGTCAGGCCGCCGTTGTCCCGGTAAAAAACGCCGTCCATGGCCGTTTCCGCAAGGACTTCGGCCACGGTCGTCTCGCGCCCCACCAGGCTGATGGCTTCCTGCGGGCAAGCCGCCACGCACTCGCCGCACATGGCGCACTTTTGCGCGTCCCGCTCAATATGTCCGTCTTTCGCCCGGGAAAGCGCGCCCTCTGGGCAGCGCGCCACGCAGGCGCCGCAGGCGCGGCAACGGGCGGTGGCGCGGGAATAGTCGCGGCCGGCGGACTGGGACTCGGGGTTGGAGCACCAGCGGCAGCCAAGGGGGCATCCCTTGAAGAAGACCGTGCTTCGGATGCCGTGACCATCATGGACGGAGAATTTCTGGATATTGAAAATCACGCCCCTGACGGCGCCCTTGGCTGCCATGGTGTCCAGCACCGCTAAACCTCCGTCTGCTCCGTGCGATCGATGATCTCGCCCTGCAGGCTGGGCGAAAGATCCACAAAGTAGGCGCTGTAGCCGGCCACGCGCACCAGCAGGTTACGGTAGTCCTCCGGCTGCTTTTGCGCCTTGAGCATGGTCTCCCTGTTGATGACGTTGAACTGGAGGTGCCAGAGCTTCAAGTCGCAGAAGGCGCGCAAAAACTGGGTGAGCTTGCGCGAACCCGCCACGCCGGCGATGGCCGCGGGGCTGAGCTTGATGTTCAGGAGCCGCGCCGCGCGCTCGGGCAGGCCGAGATACTTGGTGTTGGCGTTGGAAAGCAGCACGGCGGTGGGGCCGCAGGTGTCCGCGCCGTGGGAGGCCGAAGCCCCCTCGGAGAGATAGGTGCCCGCGAGCCGGCCATTGGGCGTGGCCCAGACCACCTTGCCGAGCGGGATATGGGAAGTGACCGGCACATAGCGGACGTCCAGCTCCGTGTCGTTGCCGGTGCGGTACTTGTGGGAGAACTCCACGGCGACTTTTTCCAGCTCGTAGCCGATGCTGTCCACATAGGGGTCGTTGTTGCCGTACTTGGGGGCCGTGCGCAGCAGGGCGCGGACGTCCTCATAGCCCTCGAAGTTGGCGTCCACCGCGTCGCAGACGTCCTTCATGGTCAGCTTCTGCTCTTCAAAAACCAGCTTCTTGATGGCCGCCAGCGAATCGAGCACCGTACCCAGGCCGATGAGGTCATAGAAGCCCACGCTGGCGCCGCCCTTGATGGCGTTGCTGTGCAGATCCTTGCACTGCGCGAAGGCCTTGTCATGCAACAGCGAGAAAAGCGGCGTCGCCAGGTTCTCGGCCCGCGTCTTCTCCACGCAGCGCACCAGCACAAAGGCTTGCGTGAGCATATGGTAAAGCTGCTTCTTGAAGGCGTCGAACACTTCTTCGAAACTCTTGAAGTTCCGCGCGTCGCCCGTTTCCAGCCCGAAAAGCTGGTTGTCGAAATGGTGGAGGCGACCGTTGTTGAGTGTCATCTCGAGAACAGAGCCCAGGTTCAGCCAGGGATGCGGGGTGAGGCAGGTATCCCAGTTGGGCAGGCGCACTTCTGAGCAGCCCGAGGCCGAATAGTCGTTGGCCACTTCGAGCGGCACATTCTTTTGCAGATAGAGGGGGATGATCTCCTCATCGTTGAAGATCTTGGGGAAGCCCGAGCCTTCCTTGATGGTTTCCGCCACTTCCATGAGATAGGGCTGGGGCGAGCGGGAATGGATGCGCGCGGCGAGGTCGGGATAATTCAGCGGCACGGCGCGCTTGGATTGCAGGATGAGATAGGTGAGCTCGTTGGTGGCGTCGCGGCCGTCTGGGAGTTTGCCGCCAATGGTCACGGCTTCCCAGTGGGCGTGGCCCTCGTAAAAGGCCTTGGCCTGCGGGCTCACGCTGATGTTGATATAGTTGGCGATATTGAGCCAGAGGTTTTCGAGGATCTCCAGGGCGTCGTCGTCGGTGAGCTTGCCGGCCTTCTTGTCCGCCACATAGAAGGGATAGAAAAGCTGGTCCAGTCGCCCGTTGGAGATGACCGAACTGGTCCTTTGCTCCAGGCGCGAAAAGCATTGGAATATCCAGTGCGCCTGCACGGCCTCGTAAAAATCCCGGGCCGGGAATTCGGGCACGCGGCGCAGGGCGCGGGCCATGCGCTCAAGCTCGGCGCGGCGCTTGGGGTCGGCCGTTTCGGCGGCCATTTTGGCGGCCAGGTCCGCGTAGCGGTGGGCGAAAAGGATCATGGCGTCGCAGCTCATGACAAGGGCGCGCAGGAAGGGCTCCTCGTTGAGGGCGACCTCGGAATCCAAAAGGTCCAGCTGGTCCAGCCGGGCCTGCGCCTCGTCGCGGAGGGCGGCGAAACCCTTGTTGATGACCTTGTCGTAATCCGGCACCCACTGCAGCGAAGAGCGGGTGGAGGCCGTCTGGGTGATGATGTACTTTTGCCCGTAATAGTCGCCGTCCTTGAAAATCAGGCGCCGGGTATCGGGCGGGATGGAGGCGTACAGCCTGTCGAGCAGGGTCTTGCCGCGCCAGTATTCGGCCATCTCCCGCATGGAGGCCGCGTCTTCGGCCGAAAGTTCGTAGATGTCGTTTTCCTTTTCAAAGGCGTCGGCCACGCGGTCCAGAAAACCGCCTTCCAGCTCGGGGAAAATGATGCCGTGACGGCCGCTCTTGCCGTCGCAGCGACCGGCGAGCAAGGTATCCTCCTCGATGTGGATGGGGATGTTTTTGGCGATATGCTGCAAGGCCTTCGCCCAGCGCAGATCCAGATGTTCCCCTTCCGTCTCCTGCATGGATTCAGTAAAAAGGCGCGCGCGGTCCATGCTGATGCGCGGCAATTTCTGATCCCGCAGACGCTTCAACATCCGGTAGATCCTCTCGCGGCCCGGGGTCAGCCCCTCCGGGGGGGTATCGTACAGCTTGCCGGCTTCGATCCGTTCTTCCTGGGGAGAAAGCACATCGCAACTTGCGCTACAACAACTCATGGCTCTTGCCCTCATCCTAAGATTAGAAGATTGGCGGCGCATCCTCCGCGCCAGCTGCTTTCCCTAGGGGCAAGAAGTGGACCAAAGAGAGTAATATTTATATTTATTTGAATTTTATTGTTTTTTTTAAAAGGTACTCACGCGTATTGTGCGGGAAGCGTCATTCTTGACAATTTGCTACCCAATCTATACACAGTCTCGTATACACATCTCCGAGCCCACGAGACG
>CAMWTD010000227.1 GCA_947177085.1 uncultured Desulfovibrio sp. | reverse complement strand
TGTCAAGAGGCCCCGCAAAAACTTTTTTTCGCAAGCCCCGGAACTCGGCGCGGAGGGGGAAAATAGTCATACCGCCTGGGGTTGTCAACAGATTTTTTCAAAAAAATATCCTGCCCGTGGGTGATGGGTCTTCCGCCTCCCGGCTGGAGCGCAGCGACAGCCGGTGGCTGCGACCGGATGGCGGCGCGAAGCGCCGTGCCCGTTGGCGAGCAAAGCGAGCCCTACGGGCATCGACAGCAGCGATGATGCCGGAAGAATCCTCACTCCCTACTCCTCCTCTCTGCTGCCGCGCCAGAGGCGCAAGGCCAGGGCCACGGCCACGCCGGCGAAGATGCTGGCCCAGGGCCAGAGCCAGCGCCAGTCCTGCGGGAGCGGCCATGCGCCGCCAAAGCTCGGCGGCAGGATGAGCAGAAGGATGGTCGTCATGGCCCCCAGGGCCGCGGCCGTGGCATACCACGACTGCTCGACCAGGGCCGCGGTGTCGCCCAGGGCCACATCGCGCACAAAGCCCGGCGCGAGCCCGGAGAACAGGCCCAGGGCCAGCGCGCCCGTGGCCCCGATCTCGCGCAGGGCGCAGAACACGCCAAGCGAGGCGGCGAGGAAAAGCCCCAGGCTGTCCAGCCAGAAAAAGAGGCCGCGCCCGCCCAGGCCGCCGGCCCCGGTGCGCTTGCGCGCCAGCGCGGCCGCCCCTGCGGCGGCCAGTGCGCCGAGCAGCGCCCCGGCCAGCGCCGGCCCCGGAAGCTCGCCGAGAACGAGCCGCGTGCCCGCGGCCCCGTGGAGCAGGGTCTCGCGGGTGAGGCCGGCCATGAGCCCGCACACGCAGCCCAGCACCACGGCCCCGGTGAAGTGCGCGCCGAAGCCGCGCGCCCGCCACGCGGCCGCGGCGGCCAGGAGCACGGCGCAGGCCGCGTCCAGAAGCTCCACCAGGAGGGCCGTGGCCGCCGTCACTTGGCGAGGCCCACGGCCCGGCGCTCGCGGATGACCGTCACGCGGATCTGCCCGGGATAGGTGAGGTTTTTTTCGATCTTCTCGGCGATGTCCTTGCAGAGCAGATAGGTGGCGTCGTCGTCCACGCTGTCCGCGTCCACCATGACGCGCACCTCGCGCCCGGCCTGGATGGCGTACGCCTTGGTGACGCCCTCGAAGCTCGTGGCGATGCCTTCCAGGTCCTCCAGGCGCTTGACGTAGTTTTCCAGCAATTCCTTGCGCGCGCCCGGCCTGGCCCCGGAGATGGCGTCGGCCGCCTGCACGAGCACGGCGAGCGCCGTGGAGGGCCGCTGGTCCTCGTGGTGAGCGGCGATGGCGTGCACGATGTCCGGGCTTTCGTTGTACTTCTTGGCGATGTCCGCGCCGATGATGGCATGCGGGCCCTCGACCTCATGGTCCACGGCCTTGCCGATGTCATGCAAAAGGCCCGCGCGCTTGGCCTTGCGCACGTCCATGCCGAGTTCCGCGGCCAGCATGCCGCAGAGCGCCGAGACCTCCAGCGAGTGC
The DNA here is from genome assembly GCA_947177085.1 of uncultured Desulfovibrio sp. Taxonomy (GTDB): domain Bacteria; phylum Desulfobacterota; class Desulfovibrionia; order Desulfovibrionales; family Desulfovibrionaceae; genus Desulfovibrio. Next base: position 2,154 of record CAMWTD010000227.1, on the reverse strand, counting down.
TGGAGCACGTTCTGCGTGAACGAGGTGCGGTAGCGCAACTGACCGAGCAGGCGCACGATTTCCGGGTGGATGCCGTGCACCCCGGCGTCGAAGGTGGCCTGTTCGCCCACCTCGCGCACCTGCACCTCCAGTTCCTGCTGGCATTTCTGGACCACGTCCTCGATGCGCGCGGGATGGATGCGGCCGTCCTGGATGAGGCGCTCGAGGGCCATGCGCGCCACCTGGCGGCGCAGGGGGCTGTAGGCCGAGAGGATGACCGTCTCCGGCGTGTCGTCGATGATGAGGTCCACGCCCGTGGCCGCCTCCAGCGCGCGGATATTGCGGCCCTCGCGCCCGATGATGCGGCCCTTCATGTCCTCGCTCGGCAGGGTGACGGCGGTGACGGTCTGCTCGTTGACATAGTCGCCCGCATAGCGCTGGATGACATTGCAGAGGATGTCCTTGGCCTTGCGATCGGCGGTCTCGCGGGCCTGGGTCTCGATCTGGCGGATCATCTTGGCGGATTCGTGGCGCGTGCGCGCCTCGATGTCGGCGAGCAGCCGCGCCCGCGCCTCGTCCGGCGTGAGGCCCGCGATTTCCGAAAGCCTGCGCTCCTGCTCGCCGATGCGCTCCTGCAAAAAGGTCTCGGATTCGGAGAGCTCGCGCTCCTTGCGGGCCAGTTCCTTTTCCTGCGAGAGCAGGTCGAGCTCGCGCGCCGCGGCCTTTTCCAGCTTTTCCTCAAGGCGGCCGCCCATTTCGTCCAACTTGCGCTCGCGCTGCTTGACGTCGCGCTCCCGCTCGCGGAACTCGTTTTCCATCTGTTTTTTCTGGTTGAAGAGGTCGTCCTGGCCCTGGAGCAGGAGTTCCTTTTTCTGGGCCTGGGCCTCCTTGCGCGCCTCTTCCACGATACGCCGCGCAAGCTCGTCGGCGTCGCCGACCCGCTTGGCGGCAAGCGCGCGCTGCGCGAGCATCCCGCCCAGGCCTCCCGCCAGGACGGCCCCGCAAAGCGCCGTGATGATGATAGGATCCATTGAAACCAGCCTCGCTTCGGTTCGGCGGCGCGGCCGCCGACTGGGCGGCATCCGCGGGACGCCGCAAATCATGCCGGGGCGGCAGGCTCTTGGGGCTGGTTGCCGGAAGCGGCCGGATAAAGCCTGAAGCGCGAGAAGCCGGGCCCGGGAAGGCCCGCCAGAATGTCGCCAGGCCCCGCGTGGGGACCTTTCGCCGCCTGCGGCTGCCAAGCGGCAGCACCGTGGGCGGCGCGGCACGAAGAACCAGCGCCGGCCGGCTGCACAAGCCCGCGCCCGGCCCTGGTTGCCGGGAGCGCGCACACGCGCCCCCGGAGGGAGATCCCGTGAACTTTCAAGAACCCCAGAGAACCGTGTCGCGCCTGCGGTGCAGAACCTGGTTTCCCAGGTCGGGCGTCCGTATGCGGCCGTCAGGCTTCCCGCCCGGGGCGGGCTTGCACACGGGCCGCAGAGACCGACGCCCTTTTGCATATGCTTGTCAGGTTAGCGCCGAGGCGCAAATCACGCGGACTCCAGGGAAAATGGCTGCTCCTTGTACGGGCGACGCCGCATCGGCTCCGCCTATTCGGAATTCTCTATCCGTGCAAGAAGCGCGGCGATGCGCCGCCGCGCGTCATTCTGCTTTTTCTCGAGCTGCAAGAGCTCATCCGCCAGACCAAGGGCCAGAAACGTGAGCAGCAATTCCCTGCCCTGGCCGCCCTGGGACCTCGATTTCAGGAGCGCAAACCGTTCTTCCACCAGGCGGGCCGTTTCCTGGGCGCGCTCCATGTCGGCCCCGGCCCGGAAGGCGATATCAAAGCCAAGAACGGTAAGGTTGACGTTGGTATCACTCACAAATAGCCTACTCGACGCTGTCATGCTCCTGGATCTTGCGCAGCAGGGCGTCGATGCGCTGGAGCGCCTCGGCGCGCCGCCCTTCCTCTCGGGCGAGGGAGTCATGCAGCCTGCGGTTCTCCTCTTCCAGCCCGGACGATTCCACGCCCCGGGCGGAAAGCTCGGCGCGCAGGTGCGCGTTCTCCGCCCGCAGACGGTCCAGGCGGGCGAGGAGTTCGGCGACGCGCGCCTCAAGCTGTTCCAGAAGTTCCATGCCTCCACACTAGCACCGGGCGGAACGTATTGCATGGCGCTTCTCGGGCCGGAGCAATTT
>CAMWTD010000226.1 GCA_947177085.1 uncultured Desulfovibrio sp. | reverse complement strand
TTCTAGCGCGGCCTTGAGGTTTTCGTACTCGTCCGATTCCGTGGGGTAGAGCCCGCAAAAGACCACGGGCTTGACCTCCTTGAAGCCGGGCACGGGCTCGTCCGCCGGCCGGGCGGCGAGGGTGATGGTGTCGCCCACGCGCGCGTCGCCCAGTTCCTTGATGGAGCCGGAGAGAAAGCCCACCTCGCCGGCGGCGAGCTCCTCCACGTCCACGGCCTCGGGCGAGAACACGCCGAGGCGCAGGGCCTCGTATTCCTTGCCCGTGCTCATGAGGCGGATGCGGTCGCCCTTGCGGATGCGGCCGTCCATGACGCGGAACAGCGTCACCACGCCCTGGTAGCTGTCATACCACGAGTCGAAAATCAGCGCCTTGAGCGGGGCCTCGCGGTCGCCGTCCGGGGGCGGCAGGCGCTCGATGATGGCCTCGAGCACCCTGTCCACGCCGAGCCCGGTCTTGGCCGAGACCTCCAGCGCGCCCGCGCAGTCGAGCCCGATGCCCTCCTCTATTTCACCGCGCACCCGGGCCGGGTCCGCGCTGGGGAGGTCGATCTTGTTGAGCACGGGCACGATTTCGTGGTCGTGATCCAGGGCGAGGTAGACATTGCCGAGGGTCTGGGCCTCCACGCCCTGGGTGGCGTCCACCACGAGCAGCGCGCCCTCGCAGGCGGCCAGCGAGCGCGAGACCTCGTAATGGAAGTCCACGTGGCCGGGCGTGTCGATAAGGTTGAGCTCGTATTCCTGGCCGTCCGCCGCCGTGTAGGGGATGCGCACGGTCTGGGCCTTGATGGTGATGCCGCGCTCGCGCTCAAGGTCCATGCGGTCGAGATACTGCTCCCTGGCCTCGCGCGCGCTCACCACGCGGGTGAGCTCGAGGATGCGGTCGGCCAGGGTGGACTTGCCGTGGTCGATGTGGGCGATGATGCAGAAATTGCGGATGCGGCTCTGGGGGATCATGGAACCTTCCTGCGCTCGGGCGATTGGCCGGAAACTATAGCCCAAGGGACGCCCAAAGTCCACGCCGGGAGGCGCGCGTGACGGACGCCGGGGAAGCGGGCAGCCCGGGAAGGCGAGCGGCCGGCCTCAGTCGCCCGGCCGGGAGGTATTCCGCGCAAGCCAGGGCGCGATGACGTGCCGGGCCAGGCGGTCGCTGCCCGCGAAGGAAAGATGGTCGGCGTCGAAATAGAGCGGCAGGCCCTCCTCGGAAAAAACCCTGCACGTTTCCCCCGGGCAGAAGGCGTCCAGCGTGCCCCGCAAGACCGTGACGCCGGGTATCCGGCCCAGCCTGTCCATGATGCCGAGCCAGGTTCCTTGCCGGGCAAGGGCGTCGGCCTTCAGCGTGCGCCGGTACTCCCGCCGGACCGGCTCGCCGCTGATGGCGGGCGCGAGGGCCTCGCTCACATCAACGTCCAGATCGGGATTGTCCTCCACGACAATGGGATTTTTGCCGAGCGCGACGAGTTTTTTTACAAAGTCCGCCATTTCCCCGTAAAACTCTTCCGGGCTTTTGACCGATGCCTCCTCGCCCGGCGTGCGGGGGGTGTAGACGGCCCCGCGGATGATGATGAAGACATCCCTGATGTCCTTCGCGCGCGCCAGGATATCCAGGATGCGGCCGGGGTGGGCCGTGGTGTCGTAATACGGCCTTTTCCTGCCGGGAAAGCGCCCGAGCAGCAGGGTGTTGAAGCCCGCCTCGCGTCCCAGGCCGGCTATCCCCGGATAGGCCGACTGGGCGTGGCTGTCGCCCACGACGGCGACGGTGCGCGACGCGCCCGCATCCGTGAACCGGGCGAGTTCCAGGTCGTCCTTTTTGAGCCCGAGCTTTTCAAGCACCTCCAGCTCATACTGGGGCGGCCGTTGCAACTGCGCGTAGACGGCCCTGTGCTGCGCGCCGGTGAACAGGGCGAGCCCTTCCGAGAGCCAGACCACAAGGCCGGCGCCCCCCACGACGCACATGGCCCCGACGAGGACGGGAACCTTGTACCTGCCGAGGAAGTTCCCCCGCCGGACGGGCGTCTCGAGGAAGCGCCAGGTCAGCGCGGCGAGCACAAGGGCGACGGCAAGCAGCCCGGCGCGCAAGGCATGGGCTTCGGCATAGGCCGAGCCGCCGAGGAGGATCCACGCGAAGGAAAGCAGCGGCCAGTGCCATAAATACAGCGTATAGGAGATCTTGCCGAGAAACACGCTTGCGGGATTGGCCAGCACAAGGCGGTTGAACGGATTTTCCGGCCCCGCGGCGATCAGCAGGAAGGCGGAACCCACAGGCAGGAGCGCCAGGAAGCCGGGATAGGTTCCCGTGCCGTTGTCACACGCAAACAGCGCAACGAGGAGCAGGGCCGCGCCCGCGAAGGCAAGCCCGGAACGGGCGCGGGACTTTCCCGCCCGCCCGGCTATGCCGGAAGACGCCCCCACGGGCCTGGCGGCCGCCTGGAGCACGGCCCCGGCCAGCAGCTCCCAGAATCTCGAAAGGGGCAAATAAAAATCAGCGGAGGGATGCCGCCCGTACAGGAAGATATTGTCCGCGAAGGAGAACAGGCAGATGACGGCAAGCAGGGCGCAGAGACGCCTCCGCAGAGAGGGCGTGCGGGCGGCGGCAAGCCGCCAGAACAGCCACATGAGCAGCGGGAAGACCAGGTAAAACTGCTCTTCTATGCCGAGGCTCCAGAGATTGAGCAGCGGCTTGGCATGGGCCGCGGCATCGAAATAGCCCGTCTCGTTATAGAGGAGGATATTGGAGACAAATGTCGCGCCGCCCACAACATGCTTGCCGAGGGACATGAAGGCATTGGGCGTCAGCAGCAGGCATCCGGCCGCCACGCAAAGGCCCAGCACCACCACGAGCGCGGGAAAGATGCGCAGGATGCGCCTTTTGTAAAAATCGGCGAAGCTGTACGTGCCGTCCTCGAGCCGGCACAGGATGACGCCGCTGATAAGGTAGCCGGAAATGACGAAAAAGATGTCCACGCCGATGAAGCCGCCCGGCATGAGGGCGGGAAAGGCGTGAAACAGCACCACAAGAAGGATGGCCACGGCCCTGAGGCCGTCGATATCGGGGCGGTAGGTCATTTCGGAGACGCTCGGCGCAACTTTGCGTGTTTTTCCGGGCCGGCCAAACTGGGCGACATCATAATAATTTAAAAAATATAGTGTTCTTTCCGCCTCATGTCGAGCTCGGGGGGTCTCGCCCGCCGCAGGGCCGCCCTTGACGCCGCCCGCGCCGGGCTTAATTTTTTATGGGCTTTTCGCCCTTAAGCAGCCGGGGCCCCCGGGGCTTGCGGCATCATCCAAGGAGGTTCCCCATGGCCGAAAACGGCAAGAAAAAACGCCAGTTCCGCGCCGAGGTGCGCAAGGTCCTCAATATCCTCACCCATTCCCTTTACACCAACCGCGAAATCTTTCTGCGCGAGCTCATTTCCAACGCCTCGGACGCGCTGGACAAGCTGCGCTTCCGCGTCAACCGGGGCGAGACGCCGCGCCACCCCGACCTGCCGCTGGAAATCCGGATCACGCTTGATAAAGACGCCAAGACCCTCACCATCGCGGACACGGGCCTCGGCATGACCGCCGAGGAGCTTGCGGAAAACCTCGGCACCATCGCCAAGTCCGGCTCCGAGGCTTTCCTGGCCGACCTCGCCGCCGAGCACGCCAAAAACCCCGA
>CAMWTD010000225.1 GCA_947177085.1 uncultured Desulfovibrio sp. | reverse complement strand
GACCCCGGCTATGTGGACGCCGTGGAAATCAAGCTCAAGTGCCGCGAGCTCGCCGACCAGATGCTCGCCACCGTCCCCAATGACGCCTTGCAGGGCTTTGTGGCCATGCCCACTTCCTTTGTGGACGAAAATAACACCTCCACATCGTCGCCGCTCGGCCGCCTTATGGCGGAATCCATGTTTTACGAGTTCAACCAGCGGGGCTTTCCCACCCGGGAATACCGGCTGACCGGCAAGATCTCCGTGGTGGGCGGCCGCGACGACCTGGCCCTCGTCGCCAACCAGGTGGTTCCCTACGAAGGGCAGAAATGGGCGGCCCTCGTGGTCGGCACGTATTATGTCGACAAGGACGCGACCTTCGTCAACGTGCGCCTGGTGCGGGCCTCCGACGGGCTTGTGCTGCGCACGGGCGAGCTCGTGCTCGTCAATACGCCCGTGGTCGTGCGCATGGGTAAGAGCGACCCGCCGGCCGTGCCCGTGGCGTCGGCCCCGGCCACGCCCGCGGGCCCGCGCATCAATGGCGGCCTGTACGGCCCGCTGACCTCCCCGGCGGATTCGCTGAAGAGCGGCTCCGTGAGGATCGTCCAGGGCAAGTGATCCGCAAACACCAGCCAGAACTTCGGGAAGTCGCCATGGGAAAGCTCCTCCCCGCTTTTCTTGTCGCGCTGCTCGCGCTGCCCCTCTGGGGCTGCGGCGCGCACGACACCCGCATCGAGCGCGGGCCCAACATCAGTTGGGACTATGTGGAACAGGGCCGGGAATACCGCGACCAGGGCCGCTTCGAGCTCGCCAGGCAAAGCTATGCGCTGGCCCTTTCCACTTGCCGCAACGATGAGGACCTCGCCATCATCAAACGCGAACTCGCCAGTGTGGAGCTTGAGATCCGCACCATGCGCTGAGGTAACTTCATGGCACGTCTTGTTGTCGTCATCCTCGTTCTCGCCGTCCTGCTCTTTCCCCTGGCCGCGGCCGCGGGCAATGTGCCCCGCGCCGGGGAGGACATCGCCGAGCAGCTCGACGAGCAGCTCATGATGCGCTATGCCGGGACAAGCCCGGACATGAGCAAGAAGGAATTGCAGGCGCTCGCGCGCTCGCGCATCCTCATCATGGGGACCACCCCGGCCAATATCAACAACCTCGAGCAGGCCAACCCGCTGGCCCGGCAGATGCTGGAGGAAGTCTCCAGCGACCTCGTCAACATGGGCTACCGCTACGAGGAACTGCGCCGCGGCAAGGACATCCGCTTCGACAAGCGCACCGGGGAATTCATCCTCACGCGCGATGTGCGCAAGCTCGCAAGCCGCAACGGCGTGGGGCAGGCCATCCTCGCTGGGACCTATGTGGTCAGCGGCGGCCAGGTGCGCTTCACCATGAGCCTCATCTCCGTGGCCACCAACGAGGTGCTCGCCAAGGGCATGGGCACGGTCCCCATCACCCCCGACCTCGCGCCCCTGTTGCAGGAAAACATGCCCGCGGGCAGCGGCCTCAAGCCGAGCGTCTATACCCGCCTTCAATAAGCCGGGGACATCCCGCCCCTTCGCTTGTCTCACGCGGGCGCATGGACTACCATGCGCCTGCGGCGTGATTTAATGGCCAGGGGCTTCGCGCCCCGTCCCTTCGGTTGCGAGTGCCTGATGGCGAAATTCCTTGTTGTGCAGGCGGCGCGCTTTGGCGACCTTGTCCAGAGCAAGCGGCTCATCCTCACCCTGCGGGAGCAGGGCGACGTCCACCTGGCGGTGGACGCGGGCCTTGCGCCACTCGCGCGTCTGCTCTATCCCGGCGTGGCCGTGCACGGACTCGCCTTTCATGGGCATGACGAGGCAGCGGCCCAGGCCCGGAACCTTCCCGCTTTTGCCGACTTGCGCGCCCTTGCGCCCGATGTCGTCTATAACTGCAACTTTTCCCGCCTCACCGGGGCCCTGTGCCGCCTCTTCCCGCCTGAAACCGTCATCGGCTACCGGGCCGCCCCGGCGTCCGACGGGGGTCTTCTGCGCTCGCCCTGGGCGCGCCTCGCCTTCCGGTTGAGCCGCAGGCGGCGTCTCTCGCCCCTCAACCTCGTGGACTTCTGGGCCTGGTTCGCGCCCGGGCCCGTAGCGCCGGAGCGCGTCAACCCCCGGGCGAGGCCCGGAGGCCGCGGCCTCGGTGTGGCGCTTTCCGGGCGCGAGGCGCGCCGGTCGCTCCCCGTTCCCCTCTTGGCCGAGGTTGTGAAGACGCTCTCCGGCGTGCTCGGTGGGCCGCGCATCCACCTTCTGGGCAGCGCCGCCGAGCGCCCCGCCGCCCACAAGCTGCTGCGCCTGTTGCCCCCGAAGCTGGCCGCGCACACGGAGGACCTGAGCGGCAAGACGGACTGGCCGTCCCTTGTGGATGCCGTTACGGGACTCGACCTGCTCGTCACGCCGGATACGGGCCTGATGCACCTGGCCGCCCATCTCGGCACGCCCACGCTGGCCTTTTTTCTCTCCTCCGCGTGGTGTCACGAGACGGGCCCTTACGGCCTCGGGCATACCATTTGGCAGGCGGCGTCGCCTTGCGCCCCCTGCCTGGAATCCGCGCCGTGCCCACGGAACGTGGCCTGCCTTGAGGTATTTCAGGATGCGGGCTTTGCGCGGCAGCTCGCGCGGTCGCTCGCCTGGGACGAAACCACGCGCGCCAGCGCGCCAGCGCTGCCCCCCGGCCTGCAATGCTGGCGCAGCGGGCTCGACGGCTTTGGCGCGAAATTGCGCCTTGTGGCGGGCGAAGATCCCGACGCCCTCCTGCGCGAGGGCGCGCGCGCCGTATTGGCGGACTGGCTCGGCCTTCCGCCCGTCGCGGTGGAAGCCCCGCGTCCCGAAACCCGTGAACAACGCGACGAACTCAGGAGACTCGGCGAGGCCCTCCTGCCCGATGCCGAATGGATGTTGCCGCAAGGGAGGTACGCATGACATCCGAGGCCCTGCGTATTCTGGTGGTGCTGCCCATGTATGGCGGCTCGCTCCCCATTGGCCGTTATTGCGCGCGCGCCCTCACGGACCTCGGGCATACGGTGCGCGTGTTCGACGCCCCGGCGCTCCATCCGGCCTTTACGGGCCTTGGACGGCTGGACCTCACGCCGGCCCGCAAAAGCTCCCTCGAGGCGGACTTTCTCCAGGTGGTCGCCAAGGCCATCTGGGCGCAGGTGGAGGAACTTGAGCCGCAGTTCGTGCTCGCGCTGGCGCAGGCCCCCATGGGCCACAGGCTGCTGCAGAAGCTGCGCCGCGCCGGGGTGCGCACGGCCATGTGGTTCGTGGAGGATTACCGCATCTTCACCTACTGGCGGGCCTATGCTCCGCTCTATGACATGTTCGCGGTCATCCAGAAGGAGCCCTTCCTCGCCGAGCTCGCGGCCATCGGGCAGCCCCACGCGCTCTACCTGCCCCTGGCGGCCCTCCCGGAATTTCACAGGCCGCTTGTCCTGAGCCCGGCGGAACAGCGGGAATACGGCTCGGACATCGCCTTTCTCGGCGCGGGCTATCCCAACCGTCGCCTGGCCTTCCGGCCTCTGGCCGGGCGGGATTTCAAGATTTGGGGCTCGGACTGGGAGGGGGAGAACCTGCTCGCCCGCAATATCCAGCGGGGCGGCAGCCGTATCGGCGAGGAGGAGAGCGTCAAGATTTACAATGCCGCCAAGGTGAACCTCAAC
>CAMWTD010000224.1 GCA_947177085.1 uncultured Desulfovibrio sp. | reverse complement strand
CACTCCAAAAGAGCTATGCGCCCTCTTGAAAAAGGCGGGAATCATCATCCCGGAACGCTTGGTCGCTCGTTATCAGCAACCCGTGGTGGAGGCTCGGGATAACGAGCATATAAAGTCCGAAAAGTACGGTAATCGGGACGAGAGGAAGAGCCTGGCTCCTTATCAGAAAACCGAGGAGGCCACGTTAGCAGAAAACACCGCGACCACCTCAGAGAATGAGGCAGCGCCCAGGACAAAACCCGAGTCAGCTGGCCAAGATTACTGTCCTCTAATCGGGGCCAGAACAAGAGAGGAGGGACATAGCTCTGCCCCAGCTGCCTCCAGTGGGGCAGGCTGCGGCAGCGTGGAAAAGAGCAAGAAGCCCTTCTCCGAAATTACCTATGGGCTAAGTCACGGAAAGGAAGATTTGTTCACACCGCTTCTCTCAAAAACTCCAAGCGCCTCCCGTCTCCCCGGCGTTTGACAAACGGGGTGAACCCGTGTTCCTTATAAAAAAATGCATACTGGCGGGAGAGCCCATCCCCGCCCGCGCTCTCACCTCTTTCCCTTTTTGCGGGCCTATGCTGGAACACGACATCGAGCGGCAGCTCATCCGCAAGCTCACGGACGGCCTCAAGTACACCTACAGGCCCGACATCCATGACTTGGCCTCGCTTGAGGCCAATTTCCGCGCCCACTTCGAGGAGCTGAACAAGGTCCACCTTTCCGATGCCGAGTTTTCGCGCCTCCTCGACAAGATCGTCTCAAGCGACGTCTATGAGGCCTCCTGCACCCTGCGCGACCGCCACACGCTGGAGCGTGACGACGGCACACAGCTTTCCTTCACCCTGGTGAACACCCGCGAGTGGTGCAAGAACAGCTTTGAGGTGGTGAGCCAGTTGCGCATCAACACGGCGAGCAGTCACCACCGCTATGATGTCATCCTGCTGCTCAACGGCATCCCTGTGGTGCAGATAGAGCTGAAAAACCTTGCCATCAGCCCGCGCCGGGCCATGAAGCAGATCATCGACTACAAGCGCGACCCCGGCAACGGCTACACCCGCACCATCCTCTGCTTCATCCAGATATTCATCGTCAGCAATCGCAGCGACACCTGGTATTTTGCCAATAACAACGAGGGCCACTTCGCCTTTGACGCCGCGGAAAACTTCCTGCCCTTCTATCGCTTCGCCGACAGGGACAACAAAAAGATCACCGGCCTGGACGCCTTCGCCGACGCCTTTCTCGCCAAGTGCGCCCTCGCGGCCATGATCAGCCGTTATATCGTCCTCGTGGCCACCAGGCGGCAGCTCATCATGATGCGCCCCTACCAGATCTATGCGGTGGAGGCCATCGTGGACTGCATCGACCGTAACGATGGCAACGGCTACATCTGGCACACCACGGGCAGCGGCAAGACGCTGACCTCCTTCAAGGCCGCCACCCTGCTCAAGAGCGACCCGGACATCGCCAAGTGCCTCTTTGTTGTGGACCGCAAGGACCTCGACCGCCAGACCCGGCAGGAGTTCAACAAGTTTCAGGAAAACTGCGTGGAGGAGAACACCAACACCGCCACACTGGTAAAGCGGCTGCTCTCCACCAAGTATGAAGACAAGGTCATCGTCACCACCATACAGAAGCTGGCGCTGGCGCTGGACGCGGGCAGCCGCGCCGCCTGGCGCGAAAAGCTCGCGCCCCTGCGCGACCAGCGCATGGTCTTTATTTTTGACGAGTGCCACCGCTCCCAGTTTGGCGAAAACCACCGCGCCATCCGCGATTTCTTCCCCAACGCGCAGCTTTTCGGCTTCACCGGCACGCCCATTTATGAGGAAAACGCCCAATACAGGCAGGCCGAGGGCCAGCAGGGCAGCTTCAGGACCACGAAAGACATTTTCCAGCGCGAGCTCCATTCCTACACCATCACCAACGCCATTGAGGACAGCAACGTCCTCCGCTTCCATGTGGATTATTTCCGCCCGCAGGGCGAGCATTGCCCGCGCCCCGGCACGGACCAGAGCCGCCGAGCCATCGTGGACGCCATCCTCGACCGGCATGACCGCGCCACGTCGCACCGCAGGTTCAACGCCCTGCTCGCCACGGGCTCCATCAGCGAGGCCATCGCCTACTACAAGCTGTTTCAGGAGCGGCAGGCCGAGCGCCAGGCCGCTGACCCGTCCTTCAGGCCGCTGAACGTCGCCTGCGTCTTTTCCCCGCCCGCCGAGGGCAACCGGGACGTCCAGCAGCTTCAGGAGGACCTGCCGCAGGAACGCGCCGACAACGCCGTGGACCCGGAGGGCAAAAAGGCCGCGCTCACCGCCATCATTGACGACTATAACGCCCGCTACGGCACGGACCACACAATAGTCGAGTTCGACCGCTACTATGAGGACGTGCAGGGGCGCATCAAGTCGCAGGAGCATCCGCTCACCGACGTGCCGCACGAGCAGCGGGTGGACATCACCATCGTTGTGGACATGCTCCTCACCGGCTTTGACTCCAAGTATCTCAACACCCTCTATGTGGACAAAAACCTGCGCTATCACGGTCTCATCCAGGCCTTTTCGCGCACCAACCGCGTCCTCAACAATTCCAAGCCCTTCGGCAACATCTTCGACTTCCGCCAGCAGCGGGACGCCGTGGACGAGGCCGTGCGACTCTTTTCCGGCAAGCGGGACGCCGAGCGCGCCCGCGAGGTCTGGCTAGTGGAGGCCGCGCCCAAGGTCATCGCCGACTATCGCCAGGCCGTGGAAAACTTGCGCGGCTTCATGGAGGCGCAGGGAATGCCCTGCACGGCGGAGTCCGTGCCCGCGCTGGAGGGCGACCAGGCCCGCGCGGGCTTCATGCGCCTGTTCCGGGAGGTGCAGCGCCTCAAAACCCGGCTCGACCAATACACCGACCGCACGGAAGAGCAGGATGCCGAGATCGAGTCCATTTTGCCCGCCGACGATGTGCAGGCCTTCAAGGGCGTCTATCTGGAGACGGCGCAGGCCATGCGCCGCTGGCAGGACAAGGGGGAGGGGGACGCAGCCCCCGAGGTGAGCGAGCTGGATTTCGAGCTGGTGCTCTTTGCCTCTGCCTGTATTGATTACGATTATATCATGTCCCTGCTCTCGGAATATACGGGCCAGACCCCTGAACGCATGAAGCTCACGCGTGACCAGCTTGTGGGCCTCATTGCCTCCGACGCCAAGTTCATGGACGAGCGCGATACCATCGCCGCCTATATCGACACCCTCACCGTGGGCGAGGCGCTGGATGAGCAGGCCGTCCGGGAGGGCTATGAGGCCTTCCGCCGCGCCGCGCGGGAACGCAGGGTGGACGAGACTGCCGCGAAGCACGGGCTTGACGCCGCGAGCCTTCGCGCCCTGGTGGGGACAGTGCTGGAACGCGGCCGCTTTGACGAGGCGGACCTGCGCGCCTTGCTGGCCCCGCTGGGCCTGGGCTGGAAAGAGCGCAGCCACAAGGCCGAGGAAGTCATGGCCGACCTTGCGCCGCTTTTGCGTAGCCTTGCGGGCGCGCAGGGGATTCACGGGCTTGAGGGGTACGAGTAGGGGACATTTGGGGCCTTTTTGCTTTTCCTATTTTGAGTGTGGAAGTGCTAGCGGGAATGAACATGGCAGAAAAAAGTAAAAAATATATGCCCCTGCTAAGATTTCCGGAATTTACGGAAAAGGAGTGGGATATAT
>CAMWTD010000223.1 GCA_947177085.1 uncultured Desulfovibrio sp. | reverse complement strand
GGAAGCGGATGCCGAAATCCGTCAGGCATTGCAGGGTGAGGCCCACATAGGGCCAGGACACGGCCTTGCGCCCCGCGAGCTCCAGCGTGAGCGGCGAGGGGCACATGGGCGCGGCGAGCAGCAGCCCCGAAAAATACTGGCTCGACGATTCCATGCCCACGCGCACCACGCCGTCCGACAGGGAGGGCGCGAGCCCGCAGGCCTGGAGCAGGAAGGGCGGGCAGCCGCTTTTCCCCTCCCACGTAACGCCCGCGCCGAGGCGCAGGAGCGCGTCGCAGAGCTCGCCGATGGGCCGCTCGTGCATCCGGCCCTCGCCATAAATGCGGAACAGGCCCTCGCCCGCGGCGAGCACCGCGGTGAGCAGGCGGCAGGTGGTTCCGGATTCGCCCACGTTGCAGGCGAGCGGCCTGCCGCCCTGGCCCCCGCGCGGCGCGCCGGCCATGCCCCGCACGAGCCAGCCCGTGGGCGCGCCGTCGCCCCCGGCGGAGAGCGGCTCCATCTTTGCGCCCGCCTCGCAGAGGATGTCGCGGGTGCGCTCCAGGTCCGCGCTCTCAAGGGTGTGGCGCACGCGCGACTCCCCGTCGGCCAGGGCCGCGCCGATGAGGTAGCGGTGCGAAAGGGACTTGGAGGCCGGGGCCGGGATGATGACCGGGGCTTCGGCCGCATCCGCGCGTGTCATGTCTGTCATGTCAGATACCTTCCTCGTCCTCGCGGACGACGCTGTCGAGGCTCATGCGGTCAAGCTGGGGACCCGTGGGATAGGTGCCAAGGATGCGGAAGCTGGCGCAGGCGTGCCCGAGCTGCTTCAGGAGTTCCGCGTGGCGCGGGTGGTCGAGGTCGCTCTCCACATCGGCGAAAAAGACATACTTGCCAAGCTGCCCGTGGAGCGGCCGCGACTCGAGCTTGCGCATGTTGATGCGGTTCACCGCGAGAAGCTCCAGCACGGTGGAGAGCGCGCCGGCCTTGTCCGGCACGGTGAAGAGCAGGGAGGTCTTGTCCGCCCCGGCCTGCGCCCCGGGCGTGGGCCTGGGCATCACGGCCGCCCGGCCCGAGGCCGCGCGCGGCGCGATGATCACAAAGCGCGTCCAGTTGCCAGGCTCGTCCTCGATGCGCCGGGCCAGCACGGAAAGGCCCAGCATGTCGGCGAGCTTGCCGTTGCCGATGGCCGCCGAGCCCGGCTCCCTCGCGGCGCGCTCGGCGGCCGCCGCCGTGGATTCCACGGGCACGAGCGCCGCCGCGGGCAGGTGCGCGCGCAGCCAGCCGCCGCACTGGGCCAGCGGCTGCGGGTGCGAATAGACGGTGTGAACCCGGGCGAGGCTTTCCTCGTTGGAGAGCAGGCAGTGGGAGATGCGCGAGAAAAGCTCCGCCTCGATGACCACGTCATGCTTGAGGAAGAGGTCGAAGCTCACGCCCACCGTGCCCTGGAGCGAATTTTCCAGCGGCACGACGCCAAGCTCGCACGCGCCGGAGCAGACCTCCTCAAAGACGCCCGCAATGTCCCGGCAGGGATGGAAGCTCGCCGCGTGGCCGAGATACTCCACGCCGGCGAAGTAGGAGAAGGTCCCCTCGGGCCCGAGATAGGCCACGTTCTGCGGCCGCTGGAGCGCCCTGGAGGAGGAGAGGATCTCGCGCCAGATGGCCCTTAAATGCGACTCCGGCAGCTCGCCGGGATTGCGCGCGGCGAGCGAGTCCAAAAGGTCCCGCTCGCGCAGGGGCTTGAAGATGAGGTCGCGGCTCTCGGCCTTGATGCGCCCCACCTCGCGGCTCAGGGCCGCGCGCCGGTTGAAAAGCCGGAGCAGCTCCTCGTCCACGGCGTCAATCTCGCCGCGGATTGCGGCAAGGCGCGCGCTCCCGGAAGCGGCGCTCTCCCCCGCCCCATGTTTTGCGGTCTTCATGCTAGACCTCCCGGATATCCTCGGCCACGCGCATCCCGAAATGCCGCCCCGCGCCGCCGGCGGCATCGTCCACGCGGCAGAGCACTTCGTCCCCGGGCTGGAGGGCCACCACGCTCACGGGATCGCCCTGGGGCGTGACAAGGCGGATGGTCTCGGCATTCTGGAGAAAGACCGCCCCGCGTACCGGGCCGGCCTTGCCCATGACCTCGGCCTCGATGAGCAGCATGGGCCGGACCTCGATCTTCACGCGGCCGAGGGTGGCGACGCCCGTGGAGCCGTCGGCCGCGACGATGAGCACCTCCTGCCCGGCGCGCAGCTCGCCCAGATAGGTGGTGCGGTCATGGGGCAGCCGCACATAGGCGTGCACCGCGCCCGCATTGACGCGGAAGGGCCGGGAGGCCACATACTCGTTATGCTCGGTCTCGGCGTGCACGAGAAAGGTGAAGGCGCTGGCATTGCCCACCAGCATCCCCTGGCCGCGCCTGAGCAGCGAAAGCGTGTCCGCGCAGACGCGGTGGCCGAGGCCCACGGGCTCCACGCGCGTCACGCGGGCGGCCACGAGCGGTTCCTCCCCCTGCGAGAGCTTGCACTGGGCCACGATGGCCTTGATGTCGGAAACGGCCGTGACCGGCACGACAATGCCCGCCACGCCGCGCTCGAGGATGCCCGCGGCGAGGCGCGCCTGCTCGAGGCTGGCGGCCTCGGCGAGCACCTGGTCGCTCTGGGCGAGCAGGTTCTCCACCGGGATGACCTCCCAGCCGGAGGCCAGCACCACGCGCTCGCCCGCGCGCATCCGGGAAAGCGCCTCTTCCTCGTCGGCCTTGGCGGCGAGGCTCACGAGCGGCGTCTCCTCGTCGGCCCACACCTGGCAACGCGAGAGCGTGGCCGCCTGCGCCGCGTGCTCCGCGGGCACGATGACCCCGTCCACCCCTGATTCCAGCGCCAGGGTGAGGCTCTCCTTGTCATAGGGCACGCAACGGAAATAGATGCGCGACATGGCTACTCCCCGAGGATCTTGAGGGCCTGGTCCACTGTGGCGTTTTCATGCACGATGGCGCGCAGGGCCCGCACGAGCTCCACCCGGCGCGGATGCTGGAAGACGTTGCGGCCCATGGAGATGCCCGCGCCGCCGGCCTGCAGGGAGTCATACACCATCTGGAGCACGGCCCGGTCGGAATCCATGCGCTCGCCGCCGGCGATGACCACGGGCACGCAGCAGTTGGCCACCACGTCGGCAAAGCTGTCGGGATCGCCCGTGTAGGAGACCTTCACGATGTCCGCGCCCAGCTCCACGCCCACGCGCGCGCAATGGGCGATGTTGGCGGGGTCGAAGCTGTTCTTCACCTGCGGCCCGCGCGCGTAGACCATGGCGAGCAGGGGCATGTGCCAGTTGTCGCAGGCTTCGGCGATGATGCCCATGTCGCGCAGCATGTCGCGCTCGTTGACGTCGCCGAGGTTGATGTGCACGGAAACGGCGTCCGCGCCGTGCTTGAGGCCCTCCTCCACCGTGCCCACGAGGGTCTTGGTGTTGCCGTTGGGCGAGAGCGCCGTGGAGGCGGAAAGGTGCACGATGAGGCCGATATCCTTGCCCGCGCTGCGGTGCGAGCAGCGCACGAGGCCCTTGTGCATGAGCACGGCGTCCGCGCCGGCCTTGGCCATGTCGTTGACGGTCTCGCGCATGTCGATGAGGCCGTCCACGAGGCCCATGGTCACGCCATGGTCCATGGGCACGATGATGGTGCGACCGTCGGTGCGGTCGAGGATGCGCTCCATGCGAACCTGTTTGCCGAGATACATGGGAAA
>CAMWTD010000222.1 GCA_947177085.1 uncultured Desulfovibrio sp. | reverse complement strand
TCAGAAAAAAATTTCCTCGGTCGAGTACTTAAGTACACTCCCTTCGGAAATTTTTATCTTCCTTGCCGGAACCTAAAAATCTTATTTTTTAGGATTCTTCCGGCACCAGCACCCGTCTTCCGCTTCGCTACAGACGGAATTAAGGAATGTCCGTCACGATGTCGCATATGATTACCTTCGGGAAGAGGGGTCATTCAACCTGCCGCTCAAAGCCCGGCGCGCGGAATTCGCCGCTGCGGCCGCCGTTTTTATAAAGCAGGCGCACCCGACTGATGACGATGTCGCGCTGCACGGCCTTGCACATGTCATAGAGGACGGCCGCCGCCGTCTGCGCCGCCACGATGGCCTCCATTTCCACGCCCGTCGGGCCGGTGCAGCGCGCTTCGGTCTCTATGCGCACCCGGGGCGGCGTGTCGCAAAGCTCAAAGCGCGCGTCCACGCTGTCGAGGGGCAGCGTGTGGCAGAGCGGGATGAGGCTGACCGTGTTCTTGGCCGCCAGGATGGCCGCGATTTTCGCGCAGGCGAGCGCATCCCCCTTGGGGAGCGCCTTTTCCCGGAGCAGCTCGAGCGTATGAGCGGAAAGCTCCACCACGGCCTCGGCCACGGCCACGCGGCGCGTCACCGGCTTTTGGCCCACGTCCACCATGCGCGCCCGGCCTTCGGCATCCAGATGGGTGAAGCCGGCCTGTTCCTTCTCTTTCATATGCCCTCCGAATTTTCCGCCGCCGACTGTTGCGGACGACGCAAGCGGCGCTGCGGCGAAAATCCGCCAGATTGCCTTCCGCGTCAAGGCGGCATACCAAGGGGAGCGAGCTTCACGAACACCGCGCACGAGGAGGAAAGAAGATGAACGTCGATGCGATGCTTGCGGAAATAAAGGCGCGCCCGGGCTTTGCCGAGCATGTGGGCATGCTGCTGGTACACAACGGCGTGGTGCGCGGCTGGTCGCGCGCCGGGCACGAGGCGGTGTCCTCCGTCTCCATAACGCTTGACCGCCATAAACTCGAGGCCGTCCGCCGCGAGGTTGAAAGCCGGCCGGGCATCTTCGCGGCCGCCGCGGAAGGCCGCGAAGGCACGTTTCAGCCCGGGGAGGACATCCTGCTGCTGGTGGTGGCCGGGGACGTGCGCGAAAACGTCCGGGCGGCCATGGAGGAGTTTCTGGAGCGCGCCAAGGGCGAGGCCGTGACCAAGAGGGAACGCCTTGCAGGGGAGCTCCCGGCGGAATAGCCGGGGGCGGTCCCGACAGCCTGTCTCACCGGCATTGGCCGCCACGCAGGCGAATCTTTTGCCATGACACCTGGTTTCGGGCGTCGTGCCTCTGTGCTGGCGGCCGGCGCTCCTGTTCCACGCCCCTCACAAGGCACTTGCAAGAGTGGGCGGACAGGTTTATGCGGATGCCTGCCCGGTTAAACGGCAAATTTTCGGAACCTGAGGGGGAATTCTGATGTCGGCTCAGACAGACGGCCAATTCGGCCAGGTATTGCGTTCGCAGGAAGGCCCCGCGGGCATCTCCCGCTGGTGGATCATCTGCCTTTCCGTGATCATGATTTTCGGCTTCACCATCCTGCTCACCATCACGGGGCTCGCCTTTGTGGAGAAACCGCCCATCCCGGAGCAGGTGGTGGGGCCCGACGGGCGGCCGCTCTTCACCGCCCAGGAGATCAAGGAAGGCCAGGAGGTCTTTCTCGCCAAGGGCCTCATGAGCAACGGCACGGTGTGGGGGCACGGCTCCTATCTTGGGCCCGACTTCCCGGCGCTTACCCTGCACCGCGTGGGCGAGGCCCAGGCCGACCTGCTCGCGCGCTCCATCCACGGCAAGCCCTTTGACAGCCTCTCCGAAGGCCAGCGCGACGAAATCACGGCCCTTGTGCCCGGCAAGCTGCGCGTGAACCGCTATGACGCGAAGAGCGGGACCCTGGTCTTCACGCCGGCCGAGACCGTCATCTTCGAGATGAGCCCGGCCCTCTGGCGCGAATACCTGGCGAGCCCGGTGAACAACGGCGGCCTCAAGGCCAACCTTATCACCGACCCGGAAGAGCTGCGCAAGCTCTCCGCCTATTTCTCCTGGATGGCCTGGGCCAGCGTGGCCCCGCGACCCGGCTCGGATGTGTCCTACACCAACAACTTCCCCTATGACCCGCTGGTGGGCAACCACACGCCCACCCTGGCCTTTATCTGGAGCGCGGCGAGCCTGCTCTTCCTCTTGGGCGGCATCGGCCTCGCCCTCTTTGTCCTCGGGCGCAACCCCTCGTGGGACTGGACGCCGGCGGCGGAGAAGCTGCTCCCGGGCGTGCCCGGGCATCTTGTCTCACCGAGCCAGGGCGCGCTCGTCAAGTTCGTGGTTGTGGTGGCCCTGCTCCTGCTCACGCAGACGCTCGTCGGCGGGGGCGTGGCCCATTTCAGGGCCGACCCGGGCAACTTCTACGGCTTTGACCTGAGCGTCATCTTCCCGAGCTCGCTCTTGCGCACCTGGCACTTGCAGCTCATGATCTTCTGGCTGGCCACGGGCTTCGTGGTGGGCGGGCTCTTCCTCTCGCGCGTGCTCGGCGGCAAGGAATATGACTGCGAGAAAAACCTCACCAACCTGCTCTTCGCGGCCTTTGCGGTGGTGATTTTCGGCAGCCTCCTCTGCGACTGGGGCGGCATGGTCGGCTTCTGGCCCAAGCTCACCTTCTGGCTCGGCAGCCAGGGCTGGGAATATCTCGAGATCGGCCGCTTCTGGCAGTTCCTGCTCATCGCCGGGCTGCTCGGCTGGTTCGTGCTCGTGGTGCGCAACGCCTGGCCCAGCCTGGAGAACCGGGCCACCCGCGCGCTGACCGTCATGTTCCTGATCTCGGCCTTCACCATCCCCTTCTTCTACCTGCCGGCCATCTTCTACACCGGCGAAACGCACTACACCATCGTCGACACCTGGCGCTTCTGGATCATCCACCTCTGGGTGGAGGGCTTCTTCGAGCTCTTCGCCACGGCCATGGTGGCGCTGATCTTCATCGAGCTCGGCCTTGTGACCAAGCAGATGGGCCTTCGCATGATCTTCCTCGACGGCATCCTCGTGCTTTCGGGGGGCATCATCGGCACGGGCCACCACTGGTACTTCTCCGGCATGGGTTCCTTCAACATGACCATGTCGGGCTGCTTCTCGGCGCTTGAGCTCGTGCCGCTGGTGCTGCTCTGCATGGAGGCCGGCCGCTTCATCAAGACCACGGAAAATCCCTACGCCCAGGCCATGGCCCTGCGCTACCGCTGGCCGCTGCGCTTCATCATGAGCGTGGGCTTCTGGAACTTCGTGGGCGCGGGCGTGTTCGGCTTCCTTATCAACATGCCGGTGGTGAGCTATTTCGAGATCGGGACCTACTTGACGCCGAACCACGGCCACGCCGCCATGTTCGGCGTGTTCGGCCTGCTCTCGCTCTCGCTCTGCCTGCTCGTGCTGCGCCAGGCCAACAGCGATGAAAACTGGGCGCATGTGGAAAAATATGTGCGCGTCTCCTTCTGGGGCTTCAACGTGGGCCTGTTGCTGATGCTCGTGCTCTCACTGTTGCCGGCCGGCTTCCTGCAGCTTGGCGACGTGTTCGCCAACGGCTACTGGCACGCGCGCTCGCCGGAGTTCACGCAGAGCCCGCTCATGGCCTTCATCGGCTGGCTCCGGATGCCGGCCGCCCTCATCTTCATCATCTTCGGCGCCATCCCCTTCTTCATCGCGGCCCTGAAGACGTGGGCTTTCTACATCCG
>CAMWTD010000221.1 GCA_947177085.1 uncultured Desulfovibrio sp. | reverse complement strand
ACCACCTCGCCGTTTTCCGAAACGTCAAAAAAGCCCGCGCCCCAGGTGCGGATGCCGTAGAGCTCCACGGAATCCTCCACCCCCCACCGCTGCAAGGCGTGATTCTTTGCCAACAGTACCTCCCTCAGGGCCCGCGCCCGCATGGGCGGCGCAGGCTGTCCGCGGCGCATCCCGCGCCGTGCCCACCGAATTTGCCAGTATGCCCAAAAGCCTTGCGAAGTCAATGCGTTCTTGACGCTGGGGGCCCCTTGGTACATTCTGGTGAGCATCTTTCAAGGAGGCGCACATGACGATCCTCTCCCGCGCCCGGCGTGCCCCGGCCCTTTTCCTTGCCGCCTTCTGCGCGGCCTCGCTTGCCGCCTGCTCCGGCGGCGGCGACGCCGCCAAGGGGCCGCCCCCGGCCCCGGTGCATGTGGCGGCGGTGGGCACGGCCGACATGCCGCGCGTGCTCTCCGCCGTGGGCAATGTGCGCGCTTCGGCCACGGTGGGCGTGACCCCCCGGGTCACGGGCGAGCTTCAGGACGTGCGCTTCACCGAGGGCCAGGAAGTGGAGGCCGGGGCCCCGCTGGTGGTCATCGACCCGCGCCCCTTCGAGGCCGCCCTGCGCGAAAAGAAGGCCGTGCTCGCCAAGAGCGAGGCGCAGCTCGCCAAGGCCAACGACGACCGCCGCCGCTACGGCAAGCTCGTGGGCGGCGGCTACGTGAGCCGCGAAGCCTACGAGCAGACGGCCACGGACGCGGCGGCCCTGCGCGCCACGGTGCAGGCGGACCGCGCCGCCGTGGAGAGCGCGGCGCTGGACCTCGCGTACTGCACGGTCACGGCGCCCATCGCGGGCCGGGTGGGGGCGCTCAAGGTGGACAAGGGCAACATGGTCAAGAGCACGGACGCCACGCCCATCGTCACCATTGACACGCTTTCGCCCATCTATGTGGCCTTTTCCGTGCCCGAGGCGCAGCTTCCCCTCATCCTCGAGCGCATGGCCCAGGGCGACGTGGCCGTGACGGCCACGCCCACGGGGGGCGCGCCCGAGACCGGCCGCCTCACCCTGGTTGACAACACGGTGGACACGAGCACGGGAACCATCCGCCTGCGCGCCTCCTTCGACAATCCGGAGCGCCGCCTCTGGCCCGGCCAGTTCGTGCAGGTGGCCCTGCCGCTCGGGGTGGCCGGAAAGGCCCGGGTGGTTCCTTCCCGCGCCGTGCAGGCCGGCCGCGACGAGCGCTATGTCTATGTGGTGGACGGGGAGGGCCGCGCCATCTACCGCCCGGTGCGGCCGCTTTTCGAGCACGAGGGCATGACCGTGGTGGAGGGTGTGGAGCCCGGCGAGCGCGTGGTGGTGGACGGCCAGGTACGCCTTGCGCCGGGGGTTCCGGTAAAGGTGCTGGAGTAGCCGGGCTCCGGCGCGGAAATGTGGCGTGGCCGCGAAGCCCGGGACAGGGGAAACGCAGCCGGTGGAAAGGTGGAGTGTGCCAAATGTCTGCTGATGAAGTTTTGCGGGAGTGCCTCAACCTTTACGTCAAATCGATAGAAGCCGCCGAGAACGCGGGGACAGCCGAAAGAGTCTGGGAAACCGGCGATGCCGCCTCCCTGATTTATCCTTTGGGCTGGGAGCGCGGCTGGAGAAACATTCGCCGGAATTTCTATGAAAAGGTGATGGCCGGAAAATTCCGCGACAGGCATTTGAATATCGTCGGCAAGCCCGTTATCCGGCATTTTGACGGGTTTTCCCTGATTGAGTTTGCATGGGACTTCGAGGCCGTTTCACGGGAAGACGGGGCCAGGGTGTTCACCAGGGGGCGCGAAAGCCAGGTGTACCTTGCCGGTGAGGCTTCACCAAAGCTCGTGCATGTCCATTACTCATTGAGGGCGTAATCTCCGGGGCGTCATCAGCCTTTTTTCCGGGGCGGCGCTTCCCTTGCGCGGCAGGGGCATCTCCGGGCTGCGGCTGCAGAAACAAGCCCCCTGCCCTGCCGCGTCGGGCCGGGAAGGGGGCTTGTTTTACGGGCTCGCGCCTGCGGTGAGACGCCCGCCCAAAGGCTCGCGCCTAAATCTTCTTCACTTCCACATACCAGGCCGCGGCCTCGGTGAGCAGGCGGTTCTCGCGGGCGGCCAG
The DNA here is from genome assembly GCA_947177085.1 of uncultured Desulfovibrio sp. Classification (GTDB taxonomy): domain Bacteria; phylum Desulfobacterota; class Desulfovibrionia; order Desulfovibrionales; family Desulfovibrionaceae; genus Desulfovibrio. The sequence goes on along the minus strand of CAMWTD010000221.1, from coordinate 1,657 downwards.
GGCCTGCGGATCCTTGAGGTAGCCGTCCAGGAGCAGGCAGCCGTCAAAGAGGTTCTGGGTCATGTCGGAAAGCACCCTGTCCTCGTGGTCGGCCTTGAAGATGGTGAGCATGCTGCGCAACAGCGGATGGTCGCGGTTGACCTCCAGCACCTTGACGGGCAGGGAGTCGTCCTTGTTCATCACCTTGAGCAGCTTCTCCATGGAGGCGGTCATGCCGCCGTCGGGCGAGACGAGCACGGCCGGGCTGTCCGCGAGCCTGCGCGAGACGCGCACCTCCGTCACCCTGTCGCCGAGGATTTCCTTCATGCGGGCCATGAGGCCGTCGAAGGAGTTGGAATCCTCCTCGGAGAGCGGGGCCACTTCCTCGGGCTTCTCCTTGTCCTCGAAGGCGGCCAGGGCGTCGTCGCCAGCGGTCTCCACGGCCTTGAACTCCCAGTCCTTGTAGGAGCCGAGACCGTCCATGACGAACTCGTCCACCGGCTCGAAGAGGAAGAGCGCCTCGATGCCCTTCTTTTTGAAGATCTCCATGTGCGGGTTGAGGCGCGCGGCCTCGCGGTTGGGGGCCGTCACATACCAGATGGTCTTCTGGCCCTCGGGCGCGCGGGCCATGTAGTCGTCGAGGCTCGTGAGGGCCTCGGCGTCAGGCAGGGCCGAGGAGTTGAAGCGCAGGAGCGCGGCCACGCGCTCGCGGTTGACGAAGTCATGGTAGCCGAGCTTGAAGACCTTGCCGTGCAGCCGCCAGAAGCGGTTGTACTTCTCCACGTCGTCGCGGGCCATGGCCTCGAGGTGGGAGAGGGTCTGCTTGACGATGACCTGGTTGATCTTGCGCAGGACCACGTTTTCCTGCAGGGTCTCGCGCGAGATGTTGAGCGGCAGGTCCTCGGTGTCCACCACGCCCTTGAGGAAGGCCATGTATTCGGGGATAAGCTCCTTGTTGCGGTGCTGGATAAGCACCCGGCGCGCGTAGAGGTCCAGGCCCCAGTAGTCGCGGTCGGCCCCGAAGAAGTCCATGCTCGAATCGGGGATGAAGAGCAGGGCCGTGAACTGCACGGGCACGTCCACGGCGATGTGCTCCACGTCCAGCGGGTCCTTGCCGTCATAGGTGATGGCCTTGTAGAAGGCGGCGTAGTCCTCCTTCTTCACGCTGGTCTTGGGCTCGCGCCAGAGCGCGGGCTGGGTGTTCACGCGCTCGCCGTCCACGAAGATGGGGAAGGGCACGAAGGCCGAATGTTTGCGGATGGCCGATTCCACGCGGAACTTCTCCGCGTATTCGAGGCAGTCGTCCTTGAGGTGCGCCGTGATGACGGTTCCGCGCACGGGCTCGGACGCCGTGCTTTCCTCCACGGTGTACGTGCCGAGGCCGTCGCTCGTCCACACATGGGCGGGGACATCCTCATTGGCAAAGGCCGGGCGGGACGTCACCTCTACCTTGTCGGCCACCATGAACACGGAATAGAAGCCCACGCCGAAACGGCCGATGATGCTGGCCGCGTCGGCCGTGGCGGCGGCCTCCTCGCCCTCGGGGTTTTTGGCGTTCTCGGCGGCGAGGTCGGCCAGGAAGGCCTCGGAGCCGGACTTGGCGATGGTGCCGAGGTTTTCCGCAAGCTCTTCGGCGGTCATGCCGAGGCCCGTGTCCGCGATGGTCAGGGTCTTGGCA
>CAMWTD010000220.1 GCA_947177085.1 uncultured Desulfovibrio sp. | reverse complement strand
TGGGCTGGGAGCTGTGTATAAGAGAGAGTCCCGGCCCTCGGCACCCTTGAAGAAGCCCCCTGAGGTGAGGAATTTCTGGTGTTCGCGCACGCGGCCGCCCAACGTCTCTGCAAGGGCCCGGGCGAGGGCGATGCCGTTGCCCTCCACGACGAGGTCGATGTCCTGATTGGGCACATCGAGCAGCAAATCGCGCACAAAACCACCCACCGCATAGACCGGGAGCCCCAGGCGCTTGCCCGTTTCGCCCGCAAGATGCAGCAGCTCCTGCGTCTGCTTCGGAAGGCGGTCGCGGATGAGCTTGCTCACATTGTGCGTCTTGCCGCTTTCGCGCGGAGAGGGGAGCCGCCCCGCCTCGCTGGCGAACACATTGATGAGGTCCGTGCGCGTCACCACGCCGACCACGGCGTCGTCCTTGACGATGGGCACAAGCCGCTGGCGTTCGCCCACGATAACGTCGGTGAGTTCCTTGATGCCCGCATCGGGCGGCAGCATGTGGACCCGGCGCTTCATGTACTCGCACACGGGCTCGTCCCCGAGGCCGTGGGCCCTCGCCCGGGACGCCGTCTGCGCGTCCAGAAGGCCCACGCAGGCGCGCGTCCCTGGCTGGAACACGGGCACGGCCTTGAGCCCGAAGTGGAGCATGAGCTCGTCGGCCTCGCGCAATGTCGCTTCGGCCTCGATGCCCACCGCCGGTGAGGACATGTACTCGCCCGCATTTTTTTCGGGATTGGCCTGGTCATAGAGGCGGCGCAGAATGGTTTCGCGCACCTCGGTGATCATCTTGGAGCGCACCGAGGCCGAGGCGGCGTAGACGTGGCCCCCGCCCCCGAGCTCCTTGCAGATGTCGCCCACATTGACGGCGTCGCTGCGGCTGCGCGCGACCACCTGGATGCGGTCGCCCATAAGCCCGATGGCAAAGAGCACCGTGAATTTTTCCATCTCCATGAGCCTGTGGGCGAGGTGCGCGAAATCCCCCAGATAGTGCTCCAGCGAAACTTCGGCGAGCACCACCGGCACATTGTTGACAAGGTAGGTGCGCGCCGACTCGAGTAGGCTGTTGAGCGCATGGATATGCTGGCTCGTGAGCTCGTGGGCCGCCATTTCGTTGATCTGGTTGACATCCATGCCCAGGCTGAGGAGCCATGCGGCAGCCTCGAAATCCTCCCCGGTGGTGGAGGAATAGGTGAAGGAGCCCGTGTCGCCGTAGATGCCGAGCCCGAGGAGGGTCGCTTCCTCCGCGGAGGGCCGACACCCCCGTTCGCGCAGGGCCAGGGCGAGGCTCGTTGTCACCGAGCCGGCATGCGAAAGGTGGATGATGTCCGCCGGGATGTCGTCCGCCGAGTCCGGATGATGGTCCCATGCCTCGACGCGGACGCCTGGGCGCTCAAGAAGCTGCGCCACATGGGGCACGCGGCTGCGCTGGCGAGTATCCACGAGGACAAGGCGGTCATAGTCTTCCCAACGGATGTCCTCGCTCTCCACAAGGTCATAGGCGGCGGCGTCGAGCGAGCCCACCAGCTTTTGCAGGCCGCGCTCCTGCGTGCCCGGGAAAAGCAGGGCGCAGGGCGTGTAGAGCCGTCGGGCGGCAAGCATGGCCGCGAAGGCGTCAAAATCGGCATTGGCGTGGCAGGTGACGAGGGTGCGCCCGGATGTGCTCATGGATGGTTCCTGCGTTTATGACGCGCTGCGCGGATGGAAGCGGCGATGGATGCCGCGCAGGCGCTCGGCCTGCACATGGGTGTAAATTTCTGTGGCGCTGATGTCCGCATGGCCGAGCAAGGTCTGCACGGCGCGCAGGTCCGCGCCGCCCTCGAGCAGGTGCGTGGCGAAGGAATGCCGGAACGTATGCGGGGAAATGGGCCGGCGGATGCCCGCCTCGAGCGCCAGCGCCTTGATGCGTTTCCAGATGAACTGGCGGCTCAGCGGTTCGCCGGCCCGATTGACAAAGAGGTGCGTGCCCGCGGGGTGGAAGAGGGGACGCCAGGTGCGCAGATATTCGCCCAAGAGGCGCACGGCGAGCCCGTGCAGGGGCACGAGGCGCTCCTTGGCGCCCTTGCCGAACACGCGCACAAGGCCGGCCTGAAGGTCGAGGTCCGCCACGGTGAGGCCGCAAAGCTCGGACACGCGCAAACCGGCCGCATAGAGGAGCTCGAGCATACAGCGCTCCCGCCAGCCCCGCTTGCTCTCCATGTCCGGAAGCGCGAGCAGCCGTTCCATCTCTTCCCGGCTCAGGACTTCGGGCAGGTGCTGCGGCAGATGCGGATTTTCCACCAGCGTCGCCGGGTTGGAGGCGAGGACGCCCTCTTCAACCCCAAAGGCAAAAAAGGCGCGCAACGCGGAAAGCCGGCGCGCCAGTGTGCGCCCCGTGTTGCCCCGCCCCCGCATCCAGGCGAGATAGAGAAAGAGGTCCCGGCTGCCGGGGAATGGGCCGTCGCCCCGGGCCTCGCCCTCTTCCTCCGCCTCGGCCGCATACAGGAAAAAATTCTCCACGTCCCGGCCATAGGCCTCCACCGTGCGCGGCGAAAGGCCGCGTTGCGCGAGCAGATGGTCCAGCCATTGCGGCAGCAGGCGAGCGAGGCGCGACGAGCGCCCTTCGGGATTGGCTCCGGCGGTCATGCGCCACATGCTAGCCCTGAAGGGGCGCGCGGGCAAGGGGGCCCCCAGGCGCACGGCCGCCTCTTGGCTCGGGGGGAGGCGCGGTCTATACTCGTGCCCCGGCATTCCGCCGCAATGACGCCAAGGGGAAAGGATGACGAGCAAGAAGAGCGGCCCCACTGTCGCCTATGTGAGCTTGGGTTCCAATTGTGAGGCCGCAGATCGCATGCTGGCCGAGGCGAGTGAGCGCCTGGGCGGCCTGCCGGGGCTCAGGATTGCCGCGGCTTCGCCTGTGTACTCCACCGAGCCGCAGGACTATGTCGCGCAGCCTTGGTTCCTCAACCAGGTGCTCAAACTGGAACTTGAAGCCTGCTGGCGGCCGCGCGCCCTGGTGGCGGCCCTGCTGGAACAGGAGGCCCTCATGGGACGCATGCGCGACCCCGCCTTGCGTTTCGGCCCCCGCGTCATCGACCTTGACCTGCTCCTCTTCGGGGAGGAGCGCTGTGACTGGCCGGACTGCACCTTGCCCCATCCGCGCCTTCTGCAACGGGCCTTTGTGCTTGTGCCGCTCCTTGACGTGGCCCCGGGGCTCCGCGTGGGCGGCCTCCCCCTTGCCGAGGCTTTGCGCAGGCTCCCCTACAGGCTCTGCGACGGGAAAATTTTCCAATGACGCGCCGCAGGCTGTATGTTAAGCATGAAGGGCCGGACGCCCCGGCACGACGACGGCTCCCCATCCCGCAATCCCCAGGAGCAGGCCCATGTGGAAATGGTTGATACTTATTGTTGCCGGCTATGCCCTCTACCGGCTTTTCGCCAATGACTTCTTGAAAAAGAAAAAGGCCGGGGAAGTGGAGGCTGCCGCCGACCTGGAGCGCAAGGTGGCCGCCGGTGAAATGGTCAGGGATCCGGAATGCGGCACTTATGTGGCCGTGGACAGCGCCATCTCGGTGCGCGACGGCGAGAGCGTCCGCTATTTTTGCAGCTACGAGTGCCGCGACAAGTACCTCAAGCGGCTGGAAGACGGCGGCCGGGTGCTGCCCCCCCGCAACGGGGAATGAGTTGAGCGGCGTCCTGCGGCAGGGGCGCACCGGGGCTGCTCCTCTGCCCCCATTTGTGCGGCATGACCGGAAAGGCGGAAGCTGCGCCGCCTTAGCGCAGTTCCCGCTGCACCACGTCGGCGAGGTCGTGGGCGTACTGGCGCACCTTGGCGGCGTTTCCTCCCTCC
>CAMWTD010000219.1 GCA_947177085.1 uncultured Desulfovibrio sp. | reverse complement strand
CTGCAGGACAGGCCGGGCGGCCGCGGCGCGGTGCTCGTCATCACTGTCAACGAGGGCAACAAGCTCTATATCAAGGAAGTGGAGATCGAGGGCATCAAGGAGCTCGACAAGGGCGACATGGACAAGTACCTGGCCCTCAAGCCGCGCAACATCTTTTCGTGGATCACGGGCTCGGGCGTGCTCAAGGAGGAATACCTCGAGCGCGACACCAACGCCATCGCCGCCTATGGCCTCAACCAGGGCTTTGTGGACATCCAGGTCTCCGCGCCGGAGGTGGAGTACAAGCCCGACGGCATCTATGTGAAGTTCGTTGTCCACGAGGGCCCGCGCTACACCGTGCGCGACGTGAAATTCGCCGGCGACATCATTGACAGCGAGCCCAATATGCTCGAAGTCGTCGAAATGGACGACTGGAAGAACAAGAACGACTATTTCTCGCTCACGGTAATGCAGGAGGACAGCAAGCGCCTCACCGACTACTACGCCGATTACGGCTATGCCTTCGCAGAGGTGGACACCAAGCTTATCAAGGCCGAGGACGGCAGCCCTCAGGTGGACGTGGGCTATCTCGTGGACAAGAAGCAGAAGGTCTTCATCCGCCGCCTCACCGTGGAGGGCAACACCAAGACCCGCGACAACGTCATCCTGCGCGAGATGCGCCTCGGCGACGGCGACCTTTACGAGGGCGCCAAGCTGCGCCGCTCCACCGAGCGCCTGAACCGCCTGCGCTACTTCTCCGCCGTGGACATGGAGCTCGTGCCCACGGGCAACGAGGACGAGGTGGACCTCAAGGTCAAGGTCAAGGAAGCCAACACCGGCGCGCTCATGGGCGGCATCGGCTACTCCACCTATTATGATGTGGGCGTCACCGCCTCCATCATGGAGCGCAACCTCTTCGGCCGGGGCTACTGGCTCCAGCTTCAGGGCTTCTTCTCCTGGCGGCGCACCTCGGGCGTGCTCTCCTTCACCAATCCGCGTCTTTATGACACGGACCTCTCCGTGGGCAATGACCTCTACTACACCCACGACTACTGGGACGACTTCACCAAGGACACCCTCGGCGACACCATCCGCGCCTCCTACCCCATCGGCGAATACACCACCCTGGGCCTGGCTTACCGCCTCGAGCGCTACGAGCTCTATGACGTGGACGCCTGGGCCTCCCCCTATATCAGCGACTATAAGGGCACCAACTGGACGAGCGCCCTCTCGGGCCGCATCCTGCGCGACACCACCGACCAGAAGGACCGCCCCACCCGCGGAACCATCGCCAGGCTCTGGGGCGAATACGGCGGCGGCATCCTGGGCGGCACGGACGACTTCATCAAGGCCGTGGCCGACTGGCAGGCATTCTGGTCCTTCAACCCAGAAAATACCTTCCATGTGCGGGCGCGCGTGGGCGGCGTGTTCCAGAACGGCCCGGACCCGGTCCCCGTGTTCGAGCGCTTCTGGATCGGCGGCATGGACAGCATTCGCGGCTATTCCTACTCCGACCTCTCGCCCCGGGACTACAAGTATGCCGGGGAGCAGATCGGCGGCGACCGCATGGGCGTGCTCAATGTGGAGTATATCTGGACCTTCCAGAAAGACATGGGGCTCGCCATCGTGCCCTTCTTCGACGGCGGCTTCAATATCGACCAGAAGACCATGGGCGACGACCTCGACAAATACATGGTGGCCTCCACAGGGCTCGAATTACGCTGGCGCTCCCCCATGGGCGACCTGCGCATTGCATACGGCATCCCGCTCGTGCAGGATTATGACGGCGAGCGGGAGTCGGGACGACTTGAATTCAGCATGGGCCAGTTTTTCTAGAGTTATTCAAGAGTTATTGTAGAGTAATTTCAGAGACTTCTGCGCCCCCAAAAATGCCAAAAAAGCCGCTGTGGTAGCCACGGCGGCTTTTTTGGCATATGCTATGCTTCATCGATTCCGCGCGGCACATCCTGCCTGCCCTTAAGCGCGTCCCCGATTGGACGATAATCTCAGCAGGCGCAGGCGCGCCCGCCCCACCACGCTGAACATCGGAAACCGCCGTGAGCGCAAGCGATTCAGACCAACCCCGCCCGGAAAAGGCCCTCGCCCGACGCCTTGCGCCGCCGCTCGCCTTTGTTCTCGCCATCTGCCTCCTGGTCATCTGCTGCTACGATTCGGGCTATAGCGGCCTGCCCCCCACCGAAAAACGCTACGCCGCGGCCAAAGCGGGCATCGTCAGCCTGAAGCGCGACGAAAAAAACAACAAGTTGCGCGAGCCCTGGGAAAAACTTGCCGGAGAATTCCGCTCCATCTACGAGGCCGACCCGGCGTGGCCCAACCGCCCGGCAGCCCTGTTCCGCGCCGCCGAAAGCCTGGAGGAGCTGGCCAGCCGCTCCTTTGCCAGGGCAGACGCCACAAAAGCGGTGGAATGTTACGAGCCGCTCGCCTTGCGCCACGCGGGCAGCCGACTTGCCGATGACGCGCTCTTCAGGGCGGCTCGCCTGCGCGCGGCGTGGCTTCGCGACGACAAGGGCGCCCTTGCCTTGTTGGCGCGCCTGAAAAAGCAATACCCCAAGGGCGACATGGTCGCCGAGGCCACGGCGCTGGAAAAAGCCCTCAAGGCATCGGCCAATGGACGGACCGCGCCCGAAGCCGTGGCCGCCGCCTCAAGGCGCGAGGCCAGGGAAGACGCGGATGTCGCAAGCCCGGCCCCGAAGGAGGGCCCCGCCAAGGCCGCGGTTACCGACCTGCCGCTCAGGTATCGCGCCGCCAAGTCGCGCATGGCCGCGCTGCGCGGCGACCCGGTGAAGGTGTGCTGGCGGCAGCCCTGGGAGGACCTGCGCGAGGAATTTTTGCGCATTTCGCAAAGCGGCAAAAAGCATAACCTCGCGGCTGGCGCGCTCTTCCACGCCGCGGCCTGCCAGGAGTCGCTGGCCCGCTGCTCCAACCTCACCGCTGATCTCACCCGGGCGCAGGACCTCTATCTGGAAGTGGCCAAAAAACACCCCGCCAGCAATGTCGCCGATGACGCGTTGCTGGCGGCCGCCCGCTTGCACGCGGGCAAGCCCGCGGGCCGGGAAAAGGCGCTGGACCTGCTCCAGACGCTTCTTGCGGGTTATCCCAGGGGAGACATGGCCCCCGAGGCGCGCCGCCTCCAGGCGGCCTTGACCGAGGATGCGGCCCCCGTCGCCCCCGCGCGCCGCAAGGCTGAGCCGCCGGAACTTCAGGTGCTCTCCTGGGATTCCCCCAACAAGAACCTGGTGGAGATCGTGCTCGAGATGAGCGCGCCGGCCCGTTACAGCGCCCGCCGGGTGGAGGGGGCCAAGGGCGGGCCTTCCCGCGTGGTCATTGATTTTGAGGATGCGCGCGTGGTCAATGACGTCCGCAAGGGCGTCACGGTGCGCGGCAGCCTGCTGCAGGCGGTGCGCGTGCAGGAGCGAAAGGAGGGCGGAGCCTCGCTGCATTTCGATTTTCGCGAGGTGCGCCACTTCGACACGCGCAGCGAGGACGATCCCTACCGCATCGTCCTCAGCGTGGCCGCGGGCAAGGCAACGCTGCCCGCAAAGGGCAAAGGCAAGGACGCCAAAAGCCAGCGCTTTGCGGATGCGGCCGACGAGGCTCTGCCGCCCGCGCGGAACGCGGCCCTCAAGACGCGCCAGGTCGCCAACATGGCGAGCCAGCTCGGGCTGACGGTGCGCAAGGTCTTCATCGATGCCGGCCACGGCGGCAAGGACCCGGGCACGAGCCATAATGACATCCTCGAGCGCCTTGTCACCCTCGACGTGGCGCAGCGCCTCGGCCGCCTGCTTGAGGCCAACGGCCTCGAGGTGGCCTACAGCCGCCGCAAGGACATGT
>CAMWTD010000218.1 GCA_947177085.1 uncultured Desulfovibrio sp. | reverse complement strand
GGGCGGTTTCCGGCTTCTCCTCCTGCAGGAAGGGCGCGTCGTCAAGGTCCAGCTCCACCTTGTTGAGCTGGCCCGCCGAGGCCCCCACTTCCACGTCGAGGGGGGCCGCCTGTTTCACCTTGGTCTCTGCCACCACGTCACCCCGGGGGGCGCTTCAGGCCGCCCCCATGCTCCCGCCGCCTAGGGGAAGATCTTGTCGATCTTCTGCTTGAGCGTGTCCGCCGTGAACGGCTTGACGATATAGTTGGATACCTTCGCCTGCGCCGCCTCGATGATGTTTTCCTGCTGGGCCTCGGCCGTGACCATGAGGAAGGGCGTGTCCGCGAACTGCTCGCTCGCGCGCACCTTGCGCAAAAGCTCGATGCCCGTCATCTTGGGCATGTTCCAGTCGGACACGATGAAGTCGATCTTTTCGCGGTTCAGGGTCTCCCAGGCGGTGGTGCCGTCATCGGCCTCCACCACGTTGTTGAAGCCGAGCTGGCGCAGGATGTTGCGCACGATGCGGCGCATGGTGGAAAAATCGTCCACGATGAGGACGCGCATATTGGGATTGTAGGGCATGGCTCTTCTCCCGCGGTTCAGAAATCTTCGGATTCGCCGTAGCGGCTGACGAACTCCCGCCGCAGGCGGTTCAGGGCCTGCGTGTGGAGCTGCGAGACGCGGCCCTCGGTGATGCCCATCACCTCGGCGGTCTCCCGCATGTTCAGTTCATCCGTATAGTAGAGCGACAGTACCAACTTTTCCCTTGGCGTCAAGCGCTCGATAAGCGGGGCCACGCGCTCGGCGAGCTCGCGCATGGCCGTGTCGCTGTAAGGCTCGCCGCCGTTTTCCACGGTGTCGCCCGAGACGCTGTCCTGGATGGCGTCCAGCGAGAGCCAGAGCTGGTTCTGCAGCGCCTCCAGGCCCTGGCGCACCTCCCTGAGCTCAAGCCCGGTGATGCGCTGGAGCTCCTCCTCGGTGGCCTGGCGGCCGTGCTCGTGCTCCACCGTGCGCATGGCCTCGTCGAGCACGCGCACGCGCTGGCGCAGCGAGCGGGGGAACCAGTCGAGCCTTCTCAGCTCGTCCAGCATGGCCCCGCGGATGCGGTTTTCCGCATAGGTCTCGAAGCGGATGCCGAGCTGGGGCCGGAACTTGCCGAGCGCCTCCATGAGGCCCAGCGTCCCAGAACTGATGAGCTCGCCAAGCTCCACGCTCTTGGGCAGCTTGGCCTTGAGCCTGAGCGCGAGGAAGCGGATCTTGGGCGCATAGTGGCGCACGATCTGTTCCTGCTCGTGGGGCGAAAAGTCCCCCCATTCCGTCGCGCCCGTCTCCAGCGATTCCCAGGGCTGGACAACTTCGGCGTGCGCAGTGCCGCTTTTCATCGCATCCTTCCCGCGTTGTGCCTCTTCATCTCCCGGCGGGGGCCGCCCGCCTTTGAGGTTGCCGCCCCCCTTCTGCCCGCCCGGCAGGGAGACGGCGGAATGGTCATGCGTCCGGCCTTAGCCGAACAGGAGTTTTTTCCAGAAAAACTTGATGTTGCCGTCCGTCTGGCGCGGCGGCTCCCAGCGGGAGACCGTCTCGGCCAGGCGCTCCATGGCGAGCGCGGCCGGCCGCCCGGCCCGCTCGCCCACGCAGAGGGGCTTTTGGGCGACCACGGCCTCGCGCACCGCCGCGTCGCGCGGGATGATGCCCGCGAGGTCCAGCGAAACGCCTCCGAGAAAGTGGTCGCAGGCCTGGTAGAGCCGGGAGAAGATCTCCTTGGCGCTCTTGGCGTCCTGCGCCATGTTCACGCAGACCTTGAAATGCTCCACCCCGTGCGTCTGCTTGAGCACCTTGATAAGCGCATAGGCGTCGGTGAGCGACGTTGGCTCCGGCGTGAGCACCACGAGGCGCTCCTGCGCGGCGAGGTTGAAATAGAGCACATTGTCGCTGATGCCCGCGCCGGTATCCACGAGCAGGCAGTCCACCTCGTCCTCCAGTTCGCCCACGCTTTCCAGAAGCTCCAGCTTCTGGCCGGTGGAAAGGGCCAGCATTTCGCCCACGCCCGAGGAGGCGGGCAGGATGCTGAAGCCGTAGGGCGTTTCAAAGAGCACGTCGCGCAGGGACGCGCCCTCGTGGAAGAGGTGGAAGAGGTTCTTCTGGGGGGTGAGCCCGAGGACCACGTCCACATTGGCGAGCCCCAGGTCAGCATCCACCAGGACCACGCGCTTGCCCATGCGGGCGAGGCAGCAGGCCAGGTTGACCGAAAGGTTCGTCTTGCCGACGCCGCCCTTGCCGGAAGTGACGGACATGACCAGGGGTAGCGTGTCGCTCATCTATCTGCTCCGCGTGCTCGCGTTGTGAACATGGCTAGGCGGTGCGCCCCGCGAGCCTGCCGGGCGCGCGCCCGGCGGCCGGGGCCGCCTTCTCCTTCCGGGCGGGGGGAGACGCCTGCCCGGGGATCTGCCGCTTGAATACCAGCCGCCAGATAAGCGGCTCCGTGGCCGGGGAAAGGCTCTCCTTGAGCTCCGCGCCGTAGGACAGCGCGGATACGGGGAGCTTGGCCCCGGCCCCCACATTGACGATGGTCCCGAAGCTCACGGCTTCGTCCAACTTGGCCCAGACGAGGCTTGCCGGGCCCTCGGCGTGGTAACGCCCGAGAAATTCCTTGGTCTGGATGGCGTCGCAGAAGGGCGCCATCACCAAATGGCTCGCCGCCTCGTCCGCGGCCACGGCGTCCAGGCCCATGGCCCCCCGCCATTCGGCCAGCGTTTCGGCCGCCGTCATGCCCGGCACGTCGATGAACACCGCATCGGCCCCGGACGTTTGCGTGAGCGCGCGGGCCATGCTTTCGCGGTCCGGCGCTTCCAGGTAGGCGAAGCCGGAAAGCTCGGCCCAGTGCCGAAGCACCAGGCGCCCGTTGCCGCGCAGGCAATCGGCATTGATAAAGGCCACATGGAGGGCGGCGTCGTGCGCCCGAAGCTGGAGCGCGAAACGCAGCGCCGTGGTGGTTTTGCCCGCGCCGAAGGGCCCGGTCAAAAGGTGCAGGCGCTGCGGCCAGTCCGCCGCGCCCCACGGCCGCACGGGAACCATGCCGGCCAGGCACTCCAGCACCGAGGCCCCCGGGTCCGCCAGAAGGCGGTTGTAAAGGCCCACGGCCACGGAATCGGCCACGCCCTCGCGCTGGAGATATTCCAGCGCCACGCGCTGGCGCGGGGTGAGGCGCTCGAGCTGGATGGCGGGCTTCATGAGGGCGTAGAGCTGATCCTTGATCTGCATCCACTCCTTGTGCCATTCGCTCCAGCCGCTCGGCGGCGTCTCGCCTCCGCCCGCCGCGGGCGTCGCGCCCGGCCCGGGGCGCTCCAGCCCGGCGGTGATTTCATGGCAGACCACGCCATTCTTCCGGTAGGTGCGGTTGCCGAGGATGACGGCATCCGGCCCCATTTCGGCCTTGACCCGCGCAAGCACTTCCTGGGATGTCGCGCCGGTGAATGTTTTTACCTGCATGGTCCGCTTCCTTTGCCGCGCGGAAAGCCGCGCCCCGTGTGACGGCTGCCGGGCTGACAGCCACACGCTTAAAATATGCAAAAAAAGCGCCAGTGTAAAACGGGATTTTCGCCGGGCTCACCCGCGCGGGGCCTGGCGATTTTCTGACGCGGATTCCGCCGCGCCCGCGTCTCCCCTTCTCCACGTCCACAACTTCAGTATGTCAAAAACCCGCCAGCCGGGGTGCGACTGGCGGGTTTCGGGAGCGTCAGTTTTTCAGGAGTGGGGAGGTCACCTACTCGGCGCCCACCGTGCCCACGGACTGGAGCCTAATGTCCGCCGGGATCTCGGCCTGCGAGATGACCGGGACCGTGGGCATGAAGCGCG
>CAMWTD010000217.1 GCA_947177085.1 uncultured Desulfovibrio sp. | reverse complement strand
GCGGCAACTGCTATGAAACCTGGGACGATTTCCTGCAGGCCGTTGGGCTTGTCCGCAAGCTGCCCTTTTCCATCGAAACGCCGTTCAACGTGCAGTTGCAGTCGACCCAGCTCAAGCCCCATCCCAAGTCCCCCCTGCGGGAGATCGCGCCGCGCGTGGTGACCGACCCCATGCCCACCCGGGAATGGTATTACCGGGCCGTGCTCATGGAGCTTTCCCGGCTGCTCGATGAAGATGCATTTAACGCCGTTCTGGAAATCGGGCGCTACCGCGAAGACCCGCGGGAACTGCAAAAAGCCTTCCGGGCATTGTTGTTCCAAAAGCAGCATGCTCATTTCAGCGAGCTCATCGCCGCGGAACAGGGCCGGCCTTGGTATTTTTACGGCACGGGCGAGGCATATCAAAAAAACAAGGAATTTTTCGCGCCGCTCAAGCCGCGGGCCATCCTGCTGGACAGTCACTATATCGGCGACGCGCGACGCCTCGACGCCCTCCCGGTGATGACGCCGGAAGAACTTTTTGAAAACGCCGGGGCTCCGGCGGATGCGCGCTTTATGGTATTTTCAGACTCTCCGTGGCGGCTCGAAAAGACGCTCCTGCGCACCTGGAAGGTTCCCTTTGCCCATATACACGCCTGCGCATCAAGCTGGGCGAGCCCCTTTGACCCCGCCAGGATCGATGAGTACAAGGATGTCCACTATCCCGGCATATGCTGACGCCCCATCACCTGTGGCAGGCGCTCACCAGCGTCGCGCGAGGCCAGAAGAATGACTGATGAGCTGTATATGGCGCTCCATGCGCCAGACGCCATTTCCGCCGAGGAGTCTGTCGGGAGCTTGCGGGCGCAACTCCGGCTGGCCCTGCGGGAGCGGGGCTTCGACGAGGGGGACGTGGTCCTGCTGCGTTTTTTCTGCAGCGACGTCTACAACCAGGCCCCGGTCATAGACCGGCTTTGGCCCTGCGCGGAAGGCTGCCAGCGCATCCACATCGGCCAGCAGCCGCTCGATTCCGCCTATGTTTCCGTGCAGGCCTATGCCCTGCGCGGCGCGCAAAAATCCGCCGCCGGGCCGGGCGGCCTTGCGGTGCGCCACGGCGGCTACAGCTCCTTGTGGCTGCTGGCCTATCCCGCCGCTCCCGGGAGCGCCGAGGCGCAAACGGACGACATCCTCACCGGCCTTTCCGCGCGCCTCGCCCGGGAGGGCATGTCGCTGGCCGGAAATACGCTCCGCACCTGGTATTACCTGCGCGACATCGACAACACCTATGCCGGCATGATCAAAAGCCGCGTGCGGCACTATGAGGCCGCCGGACTCACGCCCGCCACCCACTTCATCGCCAGCACGGGCATCGAGGGGCGCTCGCCGGACCCGCACGCGCTCGTCGCCCTGCAGGCCCATGCCATTGCGGGCCTCGCGCCCGGGCAGGTGCGCTATCTGCGCGCGCCCGGGCATCTCTCCCCCACAAGCCTCTACGGCGTCAATTTCGAGCGCGCGACGCTGGTCGCCTACGGGGACCGCAGGCATTGCCACATATCGGGCACAGCCAGTATAGACGCGGAGGGCAGGGTGCTGCATAAGGGGGACGTGACGCGGCAACTGGAGCGCACCCTCGAGAACATGGCGGCCCTTCTGGCCGAGGGCGGGATGCGGATGGCCGACCTGGCGGCCGCCACGGTCTACCTGCGCGACGGCGCGGACGCGCCCCGCATCGCCGCGCCGCTTTTTAAAGCTCTGCCCGACGGCTGCGCCGTCAACATCAATCAGGGGGCGGTCTGCCGCCCCGACTGGCTGGTGGAAATCGAGGCCGAGGCCGTCTGCCCGCACAGCGCGCCCCTGCCGCGCTTCATCTGAAAGAAACGCTATTTCATCGGCACGATGCCCGGGAGACACATATGAACATGGACACCATGAGCTGGAAGGGCCTCACGGAATTTGAAAACCGCCATGTGCTCATCTATGGCCTCGATTCCAACGCCGAGGCCCTGACGAAGCATATCCGGGCGAACTATCCCACCATCCGCATCGACGCCTTTCTTGACCAGGCCTGCGGCTGCGGGGAATTTCTCGGCGTGCCGGCCCTTTCCGTGGATGCGGCGCGCGAGCGGGACATGCTGGCCGGGGCCAACATCCTTATCGCGTGCCAGGCCCCGGCCCCGGCGTCCAACCTCTTTGTGGACGACAAGCCCGCGTGCGTGCGCATCGTCTCCACGCAGCTTGACCGCGTCTTCCACGCGCCCGGGGGTCCTCGCCGCTTCACGGCCCAAAAGACCGTGACGCCCTTCTATCTTGAACGTGGAACCCCGCCCATCCCGGCGCTGGTAAGCAATGCCTATATCAGCGGCGGGCCGGCCGGGGACGTCATCTTTGAGCTTGCGGACTTCAAGCGGCAGGAATACGTCACCTGGACCATGCCTTCGCCGGGCTGCGCGCTTTCCCTCAAAAAATTCAGCGAGGAAGTGCCCGCGGATACGCTGCCCATGCGCATGTCGCACCTCTCCTACCTGCTCTGGAAGCGCGGCGTGCATGTGACCCAGCTTTCGCCCTCGCGCAAGTGGCTGGTGGGCGTGCGCTACAACTATTTCTTCCTCGACCTGCTCAACACCGAGACCGGGGAAGTGACCCGCTGGCACGACCGCCCCGAGGACGAAGGCCTGTGGGACTATGTGGCCACGGGCGACTTTGACGGCGACAAGGATGAATTCCTCTTCGTGCGCTGGCCCGTGAAGGACGCCATCCGCGGCATGTGCGACCGCACCAACCGCGTACATTGCCAGGTCTGCCGCCTCGACCTTGCGACGCAGAAGGCAAGCGTGCTCCACGAATTCGAGTTCCAGGACCGCATCCACCAGTGCACCATCTCGGACGACGGCCGCTACATGGTCTTCGCGCCCATGCGCGTGCTCAGGCCCGCGGGCGACCCGGCGAAGCTGCGCCAGGAAGACATCATGCGCAACCTTCAGGAAAGCGTGGTGCTGGACAGCATGGCCACGCTGGATCTTGCCACCGGCAAGGTGTGGGAAACAGAGATCCCCTATCCCATCCCCGCGCATTTTGAGCTTGACCCCTTTGATCCGGGGCTTTTCTATGTCTCCACGCACAGCCTCATGCCCCACGCCGAGGGCGTGCTCTGCTTCCAGCCCGGAACCCTGCACAAGATGCGCATCGGCGACGGCGAGACCCACGTGGAGGGAACGTACACACATCCCGGCTTTGTGCGCACCACGCAGCATTGCGTCTTCGCCTGGCGGGGCAAGACCTTTATCGCGGCGACAAACCAGAACAAGCTCGAGATCATCGACGCCGCCACCATGCAGCTCTGGTACTGCCACCGCATCGCCGATGACCCGGTCTATGACAATGCCGACTTCAATGACCCGGAATTTCTCAAAAAGCCCTTCAACCTGCCGCCGCAGCCCGCGTGGTGCGACTCGGTTTCCGCCTCGGGCGACGGGGCTTATGTCATCATGCACCTCGCGGACAGGTTCTGCATCTTCTCCATGGAGAGCAAAAAGGTCGTGGGCAATGTGCATTACCGCGACAACCTCGTGCCCCAGTTCACCACCACCCACGGCCGTTACTGGATGCAGAACGCGCCGCTTGCGCTGATGCAGAAGGCCTACGCCAAATTGTAGCCGGCGCGGCCGCCGCGCCCGGGCCCGCGCCAAAGCCGCCGCTCCCCCGTGGGAGCGGCGGCTTTGGCATTTTGGCGTAGCGCCAGGCCCAACCTTCACCCCCCGGCCGCGACACCAATCCGCAAATTTTTCACATAATATTTTTTCTTTATTTTCAGAATATTACACAAGCGCTCTTTCCCGCGTACCACATAAAGCCCTGAAACCCTGCTGACAAAAAATACTTCGCCTGCTATGCTTGCGA
>CAMWTD010000216.1 GCA_947177085.1 uncultured Desulfovibrio sp. | reverse complement strand
GGCATGGCCGGTCTCTTCCAGCCCGCGCTCGCCCCGGCCCTCCCCCCGGAGGAGGCGGAATGCGCCCTGGCGCTCCCCGGCACAGTGCTCCTCTTTGACCACCTTTATCACCGCCTGTGCCAGGTGAGCCTCGGCGAGCACCGCGATCCCGGTTCGGCCCGCGAAGCCCCGGGCGCGCCGGGCAGGGACGCACGCCTTGAGCCCAATGCGGGAGTCACCGCCGGGGCGGAGCACTACAAGGGCATGGTGCGCCGCATCCGGGAGCTCCTGCGCGAAGGCGAGGCCATCCAGGTCGTCCCCTCGCAGCGTTTCTCCACCCCTTACACGGGCGACGCCTTTGACTGCTATCGCCGCCTGCGCCGCCTCAACGCCTCGCCCTACATGTTTTGTATGCGCTTCCCCGGGCTCACGCTCTTCGGCTCCTCGCCCGAGGTCATGGTGCGCTGCGAGGCGGGCAAGCTCACGCTCTCGCCCATTGCGGGCACGAGGCGGCGCGGCCGCACCGACGCCGAGGACGAAGCGCTGGCCGCCGAGCTCCTCGCGGACCCCAAGGAGCGCGCCGAGCACGTCATGCTGGTGGACCTTGGCCGCAACGACCTCGGCCGCATGGCCAGGCCCGGCAGCGTGCGGCTTGAGCGCTTCATGGAGGTGGAGCGCTTCTCCCATGTCATGCACCTCACGAGCCGGGTCACCGCCGACCTCGGGGACGCGTTGCCCGGCGACGCGGAGGAGGGTTCCGGGCGCGCCCTGGACGCCGTGGACGTGCTGACGGCAGCCTTTCCCGCGGGCACGGTTTCTGGCGCGCCCAAGCGCCGGGCCATGGAGATCATCCGCGAGCTCGAGGGCGTCCCGCGCGGCCCCTATGCCGGCTGCATCGGCTGGATCGGCCTTGGCGGCAAGGGCGACGCGGGCGCGGTCGACCTCGACATGGGCATCGCCATCCGCTCCATGTGGCAAAGGGACGGCCGCCTCCACTGGCAGGCCGGGGGCGGCATCGTCCACGATTCCGACCCGGAACTGGAATGGAAGGAAGTGCTCAACAAGTCCGCCATCATGCGCGCCGCGCTCGCCTGCGGGGAGGAAGAAGATGTTCCTGCTCATCGATAATTACGATTCCTTTACCTATAATCTCGTGCAGGCCTTTTACGGCCTGGGGCGCGAACCCGTGGTGCTCGCCAATGACGACCCGGCCCTGCTCGCGCTGGCCGAAAGCCCTGATCTTGAGCTCGTCTGCATTTCGCCGGGGCCCGGGCGGCCGGAAAACGCTGGCCTCTGCCCGGAATTTCTCCGCCGGCTGGAAGCGCGCGCGCCCGAGACACCGGTGCTCGGCGTCTGCCTCGGGCATCAATTGCTCGGCCTGCATGCCGGGGCCGAAATCTGCCTCGCGCCCGAGGTCATGCACGGCAAGCAGTCGGACATCGTCCACGACGGCAAGGGGCTGTTCGAGGGCCTGCCGAACCCGCTCACCGTGGGCCGATACCACTCCCTCGTAGTGCGCGTGAGCGGGGATGCCGCCGACAGGCTCGAGGTCACCGCGCGCGGCCCGGAAGGCGAGGTCATGGCCCTGCGCTATCGCGACAGGCCCTGGGTGGGCGTGCAGTTCCATCCCGAATCGGTGCTCACGCCCGACGGCTCGCGCCTTTTGGGCAATTTCCCGGGCGCGCTGGCAGACGCCGTGCCCGCGCCGCCGGACATGGCCGCCATCCTCGACCGCCTCGCCGCGCGCGAGGACCTGACGGCGGAAATGGCCGCCGCGGCCTTTGCCGCGCTCATGGACGGGCGTCTCACGCCCGCGCAGGCCGGGGGCCTGCTCATGGGCCTGCGCATGAAGGGCGAGAGCGCGCTGGAGCTGGCCCACGCTTCGCGGGCGGCGCTCGCCCGCGCCGTGGCCGTGGAGGGCATCGGAGGAACCTGCATCGACGTGGTGGGCACGGGGGGCGACGGCCGTCATTCCTTCAACTGTTCCACGGCCGCCTCGCTCACGCTGGCGGGCATGGGCTACCGCGTGGTGAAGCACGGAAATCGCGCCGTGTCCTCCACCTGCGGCAGCGCCGACGCCCTGGAGGCCCTGGGCGTGGATCTGGACGCGGACCCGGCGGCCGTGGCCGAATCCGTGGCGCGCCGCAACTTCGCCTTCCTCTTCGCGCCGCGCTTCCACCCGGCGTTCAAGAATATCGGTCCCCTGCGGCGCGAGCTGGGGGTGCGCACGCTCTTCAACATCCTCGGCCCCATGATCAACCCGGCGCGGCCGAGCCACCTGCTCATGGGCGTGGCCCGGCCGGAACTGGTGGATCTCGTTGCCGCCACCCTGCGGCAGACGCCGCTGCGCTCCGGGGCCGTGGTCTGCGGCGCTGGCGGCTATGACGAGGTGACGCCCATGGGCCCGGCCACCGTTGCCCTGCTGCGCGACGGCGAAGTGCGCCCCCTCAGGCTGGATCCGGCGGATTTCGGCTTGGGCCATGCCTGCCGGCCGCGCGACCTCGCCGTGCGGAACCGGGAGGAGGCGGTCGCCATCCTCAAGAATCTGCTCGCCGGGCGCGGGCCCGACGCCATGCTGGACATGGTGGCCCTTAACGTGGGCCTCGCCGTCTACCTGCTGGAGGACGGTCTTGACCTCGGGGCGGCCATGGCACGGGCGAAGGACGCCGTGCGCGCGGGCGCGGGCCGGGAGGTGCTCCATGCGGCTTGAGCGCTTCCGCGCCGCCAAGGCGGCGGAGCTTGCGGCCTTGCGCCGGGCCGAGGCGGCCGGGACACTGCCTGCGCCGTGGAGCGGCCCCCGGCCGGACTTCGCGGCCGCCCTTGCCACACGGCCTCTACGGGGGCCGCTCAACGTGGTGGCCGAATACAAGCGGGCCTCGCCCTCGAAAGGCGTTATTTGCGAGGCCCTCTCCGTGGAGGATGCGGCGCGCCAGTATGCCGCAGCCGGGGCCGCGGCCCTCTCCATCCTCACCGAGGAGGAGTTGTTCCGCGGCGACCTCGCCTTCCTTGCCCGGGCAAGGCAGGCGCTGGAATCGCCCGGGGCTCCGGGGCTTCCCCTCCTGCGCAAGGACTTCATCTTTGACCCCTTGCAGGTCCGGGCCACAGCGGCCACGCCTGCCTCGGCGCTCCTGCTCATTGTGCGGCTTACGCCCGAGGCGTCCCTGCTGCGGGACTTGCGCGAACAGGCCGAGCGCTGCGGCATGGCGGCGGTGGTGGAGATCTTCGATGCGGAAGACCTGGCGCTGGCTCGCGAAAGCGGGGCCCGCATCATCCAGGTCAATGCGCGCGACCTCGAAAGCCTGAAGGTGGACCGGGATGCGCCGCTCGCGCTCATCCGGGACGAGCCGCCACTCCCCGGCGAAACCTGGATCGCGGCGAGCGGCATGGACAGCTTCGCCCACCTTGAGCTGGCGGCGGATGCGGGCTACCGGGCGGCGCTCGTGGGCACGGCGCTCATGGCCGGGGGGGAGCCGGGCGCGGCGCTCGCGCGGCTTCTCACGGGCGCGGGGGAGGCGGACAATGCGGATTAAGGTCATCGGCCACACCCCCCAGCCGGATGTGGACGCGGCCGCCAGCCGACGCGCTTACATATGCGGCTTCATCTTCCATCCGGCGAGCCCCCGTTTCATCCCCGCCCCGGACGCGGCCGCCCTCGAGAGCGGCGGCATGGCGCGCGTGGGCGTTTTTGTGGAGCAGGGCGTCGCGGAGATCCTCGACATCATGGCCGAGGCCCGGCTGGACTTTGCCCAGTTGCACGGGAGCCAGGATCGCGCCTGCGCGGAGCGCATCGGGCCTTCCCGCGTCATCCGCGTCCTCTGGCCGGAGAACTATGCCGGCCGCGCGGAGCTTGAGGCGGACATGGCGGCCCATGCCGGGGCGTGCGCCTGGTTCCTGCT
>CAMWTD010000215.1 GCA_947177085.1 uncultured Desulfovibrio sp. | reverse complement strand
TCCCAAGGTGGCCGAAAGCGCCGTCGTAGGCCGGCCGGACCGTCTGCATGGCCAGTGCGTGGCCGCCTATGTGGTTCCCGGCGACGAGAGCCTCACCGTGGAGGAGCTGCGCGCCCATTGTGCGGCCCATCCCATGCTGCCGCCCTTCAAGCGGCCCCGCTTCTACACCCTGGTGAAGGAATTGCCGCACACGGCCACGGGCAAGCTCCTCCACTACAAGGTGCGCGAACAGGCGGAGCATGACGCAAGCAACTGAAATGGCAGACTTTTATTGAGGTGATGCCCGGGTGGCCGATTTCTGAATTTTTTTTGGCAAAAGCTCTCAACTTTTTCTGGAAGCCGCCGATAGGACAGCATACGCAAGGCGCGGGCCGTCCCTGCCAGCCACAGGGGCATCCCGGCGGAACCGCGGAGGTTCCCACCCGCCCCGGGGTCCCGCGCCGCTTGATGCCAAGACGGCATCCGGCCCGCTTCCCGTTGTCGCCGCCCCGGCCTGCGCTTCCGCCGTTCTTATACGGCCGCGCACCGGGGCGGCTTGGTCTTTAAAAACCTGTTTGCCATGCCGCCCGCACTGGAATCCACCATGACCGAGCCAGCGCAAGACGCCCCCCGGCCCAAGAAGAGCCTTGGCCAGCACTTCCTCCGCAACGAGGGCGTCTGCCGCCGCATCGCGCAGCTCGTGCAGCCCAGCCCCGAAGACCGGTTGCTTGAGATTGGTCCCGGCCCCGGCGCCCTGACGCGCGCGCTGGAGGCGCAGCCGCACAAAAGCCTGCTCCTGCTGGAAAAAGACCGCCACTGGGCGGCGGAGCGGCAAAGACTGGCGACCCAGGACACCCAGGCCGTGCTCATGGACGCCTTGCGCTTTGACTGGCGGCGGCTCAGCCCCGGTGAGGGCTGGAAGGTTGTGGGCAACCTTCCCTATAACGTGGCGTCGCCCCTTATCTGGGACATCGTTGCCCAAAGCGGCGCGGAACGCTGCGTCTTCATGGTCCAGAAGGAAGTGGGGCTGCGCCTCGCCGCCGTCCCCGGCTCGCGCCAGTATGGCGCGCTCTCCGTGTGGGTGCAGGCCCATTCCCGGCCGCGCCTGGAATTTTCCCTCGGGCCGGGGGCCTTTTCGCCGCCCCCAAAGGTGGATTCCGCGGTGCTTTCCTTCCTGCCCCTGGCTCCTGAGGCGCGCCCGCGCCATCCAGCCATGCTGGAGCGCCTGCTGCGCATCTGCTTTCAGCAGCGCCGCAAGCAGCTTGGCGGCATTTTTGGCCGCGCGGGGCTGCACCGGCTCGCCGGGGAATTGCCAAAACTCGGCCTTTCCCCGCAGCTCAGGCCCGAGGCGCTTGCCGTGGCGGATTTTTTGCGTCTTTCCGAACTTTTGGCGGCCGATACGGCGGCCGCTTAACGCGACAGGCCGCCCGGCGAAAAGTCCGGGCGGCCTTGTGCAGCGCAATCTCAGCTTCGCCGTGGGATTATTCCCCTTCGCCTTCCTTGAGCAGCTTTTCGAGAAAGTCGATGGCGTCCTTCTGCAGCGCGAGGAGATAGTCCTCGCCCTTGAAGCTCTCCGTATAGACCTTGCAGATGGCTTCCGTACCGGAGGGGCGCACGGCGAACCAGCCGTCCGCGCTGCTCACCTTGACGCCGCCGATGGGCGCGTCATTGCCGGGCGCGCGCGTGATGACGCTCGTCACCGGGGAGCCGCCCAGCGTCTTGAGCTTCACCTGCTCCGGGGTGAGCGCCTTGAGCAGGGCGCGCGTCCTGTCGTCGGCCGGGGCGTCGAGGCGCTGATAGATGGGGTCGCCCACGATCTTCGTCAGGTCCGCATAGATCTCGCTCGGGGACTTGCCTTCCTTCGCCATCACTTCCGCGGCCAAAAGGCACATGAGCGGGCCGTCCTTGTCCGTGCTCCATGGCGCGCCGTCAAAGCAGAGGAAGGACGCGCCCGCGCTCTCCTCGCAGCCCATGCCGCAGCGGCCGCTGAAGAGGTAGGGCACGAACCACTTGAAGCCCACGGGCACTTCCACCACCGGGCGGTCCAGGTGCTTGCCCACGCGGTCCAGCGTGGCGCTCGTGACCACGGTCTTGCCTATGCCGCGCTCCGCCGGCCATTCGGTGCGCGTGCGGAACAGATGCCAGGCGGCCACAGTGAGGGAGTGATTGGGGTTCATCAGTTCCTGGCGGGTGACGATGCCATGCCTGTCCGAATCCGGGTCGCAGGCGAAGGCCAGGTCAAAGTTGCCGCGCATTTCGAGGAGGCGGCTCATGGCGTAGGGCGACGAGCAGTCCATGCGGATCTGGCCGTCCTTGTCGAGCGGCACGAAGCGGAAGGTGGGGTCCACCTCCTTGTTGACCACGGTGAGATCGATCCCGTAGGTCTCCGCGATGGGCTCCCAGAGGGGAAGGCTCGCGCCGCCAAGCGGGTCCACGCCGAGCTTGAGGCCCGAGGCCGCAATGGCCTTCATGTCGAGCACCTTCGGCAGGTCCTCCACATAGGCGCGGGTGTAGTCGAATTCCTCCACCAGCGGCGACTTCCGGGCCTCGCGCAGGTGCACGAGCTTCACCGCGCGGTTGCCTTCCTCAAGGTACTCGTTGGCGCGTTTTTCGATCCAGGTGGTGACGTCGGTCTCCGCCGGGCCGCCGTGGGGCGGATTGTACTTGAAGCCGCCGTCGCGCGGCGGGTTGTGCGACGGGGTGATGATGATGCCGTCGGCCAGCCCCCGCTCGCGCCCGGCGTTCCAGCGCAAAATGGCGTGCGAGACCGCGGGCGTGGCCGTATACGCCCCGTCCTTGGAGATGCGCACATTGACGCCGTTGGCCACCAGCACCTCAAGGGCGGAGCGGAAGGCCGCCTCGGAAAGCGCGTGCGTGTCGCCCCCGAGAAAGAGCGGGCCGTCGATCCCCTTGGCGGCGCGATAATCGCACACGGCCTGGGTGATGGCGTAGATGTGCTCCTCGTTGAAAGTATGCGCGAGCGAGGAGCCGCGATGCCCCGAAGTCCCGAAAGAGACGCGCTGCCCCGGGATCTTGGGATTGGGAAATTCGGTATAGTAGGCGCTCATCAGCGCGGGGATGCGCTCGAGTTTTTCGGGCGCGGGCAGATGACCGGCATCACAATGAACAACGGGCATGGTCCACCTCCTGCGAATATGCTCTGAAGACGCTGTAGAATTTTACGCCGGAAAGGCGCGCCCCGCAAGAGGCGGCTCCGATGCCCTTAAAAACGCGGGGGGCGTCGCCGTGGACGCCCCCCGCACTGCTGCTGAAGTGGGAAAGACTGCTACTTCCCGAGCGGGACCGCGCGGAAATACACCTCGCCGCGCCGCTGGATCTGGAGCATGACAGCGCCGCGCTTGACGCCGACGTCCTTGACGATCTTGGAGAGCTCGGCGGGGCTGTTCACCGGAACCTGGTTCGCCTTGAGAATGACGTCCCCGGGCTGGAGGTCTGCCTCGGCGGCCGCCTTGTCCGGGTCCACGCTGACGATGAGCAGGCCCTCGTCCTTGGCGATCTTGAGCTCCTTGCGCTCCTCCTTCTTGAGGGAGCGCACGGAGAGACCGAGCAGGCTCTCGTCCTGCTGCTTCTGGCTGCCGCCGTCCTTGCCCATGGCCTGCGCCGTCTTGCGCTCGCCAAGGGTGACGGTGATCTCCTGGGTCTTGCCGTCGCGCCACACGGTGAGCACCGCGGTGCTTCCCGGGGCCTTGTCGGCAATGGCGCGCAAAAGCGCCGCGGAATCGTCGATGTTCTTCTGGTCCACGGCGATGATGACGTCGCCGTCCTGCACGCCCGCCCTGGCGGCGGGCTCATTTTCCATGACGCTGCCGACGAGCGCGCCAGACGGCTCCTTGAGGCCGAGGGCCTTGGCGGAATTTTCGTCCACGTCCTGGATGGTCACGCCGATCCAGCCC
>CAMWTD010000214.1 GCA_947177085.1 uncultured Desulfovibrio sp. | reverse complement strand
CCCGCTGGCTCGCGAGCCCGGAGACCGAGGCCGAGCGCTTCGAGCTTTTGCGGGCGCAGCGGGACGCGAAGCTCAATGCCACGGATTACCTCATGGCGGCGGATTATCCCCTCAGTGAGGAGCGACGGGCGGCGGTCACGGCTTATCGCCAGGCCCTGCGCGACCTGCCCGCGCAGGAGGGCGCACCGTGGGATGGCGGCGGGGAGCTGACGCCGTGGCCGCAAGATCCCCACGCCGGTGGGGCCCCAGGGGCGCTTCCATGCGCGTAGCCCTGCAAAACTTTACCGGCGGGGAGATCGCGCCCACGCTGTGCGCCCGCTATGACCTTGCCCGCTACCGCAACTCGCTCGCCTGCCTCGAAAACATGCTGCCCGGCCTCCACGGCGATGTGGCGCGCCGCCCGGGCATGCGCTTCCTCGCCGAACTGGCGGGCCCCTCGGTGCTTTTGCCCTTCAGCTTCAGCGCCGATGCGGGCCAGAACTTCCTTTTGGTGTTCGGCGAGCGCCGCTTGCAGATTGCGGATGCGGACGGTCTTGTGCCCGGCCTCGCGCCCATCGCCACGCCCTATGCGGCGGAGGACCTTCACGGCCTGAGCCATGCGCAGGTGGGAGACGTGGTCTATCTCGCCCATCCGAAACATCCGCTCTCCAAGGTGGTGCGCCGCGATGCCGCTCAGGCCGGGGGGCATCCCTTCGCCTGGAGCTTCGAAAAGGTGACGCTCAACGCCACGCTTGCGCCGCCGCAGGGGCTTGCGGCGAGCTTTTCCGGCACGGCGGGCTCGTTCACCCTGCGCTACAAGGTGGCGGCGGTGGACAGTGAGGGGCGGCAGTCCCTGCCGTCGGCGGCCGTGGCCCTCCCGCAGGGGCGGCACCCCTCGGACTGGGTGCAGGGCAACAGCGTGAGCCTCACGTGGAATGCCGTGGCCGGCGCGGCCGAATACAACGTGTACCGGGAGGAGGCGGGCTATTACGGCTTCATCGGCGTGGCGCGCGGCACGAGCTTTTCGGACCAGAACTATGAGGCCGACACGGCGGACACCCCGCGCGAGAACTGGGACCCCTTTGCGGGGGGCAACAACCCGGCGGTGGTCGCCTTCCACCAGCAGCGCATGGTGCTGGCCGCCACGCCGCGCGCGCCCCAGGCCTTCTACATGTCGCGCAGCGGCGATTTTGAGAATTTCCGCAAGTCGCGCCCCCTGCAGGACGACGACCCCGTGGAATACCAGATCGCTTCCGGGGCCATGGACGCCATCACCTGGGTTGCCAGCTTCGGCGACCTCCTGCTCGGCACATCGGGGAGCGAATACAAGGCCACGGGCGGCGACGGCGCGGCCATCACGGCGAACAGCGTGAGCATAACGGCCCAGTCCTACTGGGGCAGCGCCGGGCTTGCGCCCATCATCATCGGCAATTCCATCCTGCATGTGCAGCGCCATGGCAGCCGCGTGCGCGACCTCTTCTATTCGCTGGAAAAGGACGGCTATGCCGGCAATGACCTCTCCATTCTCGCCCCGCACCTTTTCGAGGGCCACTCCTTGCGCCAGTGGGCCTACCAGCAGAGCCCCGGCTCCACCATCTGGGCCGTGCGCGACGACGGCCTTTTGCTGGCGCTCACCTACATGAAAGAGCATGAGATTTGGGGCTGGTCGCGCCACATCACGGACGGCCGCGTATGGTCCGTGGCCTCCGTGCCGGGCGAGGGCGGGGATGCGCTCTTTGTGGTAGCCGAGCGCGAGGCCGGAGGCGGCCGCCGCTGGTTCCTCGAGCGGCTGGCCGACGCGTGGCCCGACGGGGAGGATGTGGCCGAGGCCTTCTTCGTGGATTGCGGGCTCACCGTGCGGCAGGAGCCGGGGCGGCATACCGTGGGGGGGCTTGCCCATCTGGAGGGCCGCAAGCTCGCCGTGCTCGCCGACGGCAGCCCGGTGGAGGGCTGCGTGGTGGAAAACGGCCGCATCAGGCTGCCGTATCCGGCGCGCGTGGTGCAGGCGGGCCTCCCTTATGTGGCGGCGCTTTCGCCGCTGCCCCTGGAAGCCGATATGCAGAACGGGAGCAGCCTCGGCCGCAGGCGCGCCTATGGCCGTTGCGCCATGCGGCTCTATCGCAGCGTGGGCGGCAAGTACGGCCCCACGCGGGAGGAACTGCATGATCTGCCCTTTGTGCCCGAGGCCTGGGGAGCGGCCTGCGCGCCCTTTTCCGGGGATGTGGAATTCTTCCCCGGCGGCACGCCGGACGCCGCCGCGAGCTTGTGGATAGTGCAGGACAGGCCGCTGCCCTTCCGGCTTTTGGCGCTCATGCTGGATGCGGATTTTGCGGAACAGTGAACCGGATGGGGGGAACTATGGCGGATGCGCGGGTTGAAGGGCTGGTGTTCCGTGAGGAGGCTGCGGCCGCGGTGCTCCCCGAGGCCGCGGAGCTCGCGGCCCGGCACTGGCGCGAGGTGGAGGCCGGGCTTCACGGCGACGCGGACTATGTGCCCGACGGGGAACGCTATGCCGCGCTGGAAAAGCTGGGGATGCTCTCCGTCACCACGGCGCGCGACGAGGCGGGGCGGCTCGCGGGCTACGCGGTCTTTACGCTGGCCCCGTGCCCGCACCTGAAGGGTGAGACCGTGGCCGCGCTGGACGGGCTCTATCTCACGCCCCGGGCGCGTCGCGGCCTGAACGCGCTGGGCCTGTTGCGCAGCGCCGAGGCCGCTGTGGCGGCGCGGGGCGCAAGCCTCGCGCAGTACAGCTCCCCGGCGTCGCGGCCCTGCGATGCGCTCTACCGCAGGCTCGGCGCCGCGCACACCGAGACCATCTGGCACAAGCGGCTGCACGGCGGGAAATGAGGCGTTCCGGATACTTCATTCGCCGGATGAAAAATTCCACCTTCCGTCTGGAGCGAAGCGGAAGACGGGTGCTGCGACCGGATGGCGGCGCGAAGCGCCGTGCCCGTTGGCGAGCAAAGCGAGCCCTACGGGCATCGACAGCAGCGATAGTGCCGGAAGGATCCTAAAAAATAAGATTTTTTGGTTCCGACAAGGAAGATAAAAATTTCCGCAGGGAGTGTACTTAAGTACTGGACCAAGGAAATTTTTCTCTGACGCAGTCGGAACCAAAGCGGTAGCCGTTAGCAGGCTTTGCCTGCTTACGGATAGCGACAGCGGCATCGTTGATTGACTTTTGCGGTAACTTGCTGCTGTCTTCATCCGTAGCTTCCTTCGTCGCAACGGCTGAAGCAAGGCTGTTTTTGACGGATACTTTCGGCATCAAGGAGCAGCAGGAGCGCTGCTGCACTCCCCACAAGGCACAACAGAACCAGGCACAACATGGAGGCACGATATGGCAATAGCCACGGGCACGGCGGCGGCCATCAGCGCGGCCATGGCGCTCGCCGGAACGGCCGCGGGCGTGGTGGGCGCGGCCCGGCAGGCCCAGGCCCAGCGCGAGCAGGCGCAGTATCAGGCAAAACTCGCCCAACGCTCCGCAGCCATCGCCGAGCAGAACGCGCAGGCCGCGGACGAGGCAGCCGCGGCGGAGCGGCGGGAGGGCGCGGAAAACGCGGCCAAAAAGCGGCAGGAGGCCGCGCGGCTCATCGGGATGCAGCGGGCGCAGGCAGGCGCTTCGGGGGCGCGCGTGGACGAGGGGGCGGCGCTCGACCGGGTGCTGGACACCGCCGAGCGCGGCGAGCTGGACGCCCTCGCCGCGCGGCAGAAGGGCGAGGACGCCGCCCACAACCAGGAACTGCGCGCCTGGGGCTACCGCAACCAGGCGCAGGGCGCGGAGCTCACGGCGCGAGCCCTGAAGGAAAAGGGCGAAACCGACTACATGGGGAGCATCCGCACCACCCTGCTCAACGGCGCGGCGCGCACGGGGCGCAATTTCTACAGCCTCGGGGTGCAGGGGCCGCGTATCTGAATAAAAGCGGCCGGGGGGCTTATCCTCCGGCCGCAGAATATCAT
>CAMWTD010000213.1 GCA_947177085.1 uncultured Desulfovibrio sp. | reverse complement strand
GGCTCGGCCATGCCCGCGAGGTCGGGGCGGAAGAGGCCGCCGAAGCCGCCGATGTCCGCGAGCACGCCCCGCGTCTGCGTGGAGGCTACGAGGCCCCGGATGCGGCGCACCAGAGCGTTGCCCGCCTCGATGTCGACTCCGGCGGCGGTATAGGCACGCGCGCGATCACTGGACATGGGTCCCTCCTTGCTTCCTCGAAGCTAGCAGACTTTGCCCCGAAGTCCAAGCGACTTTTTCCCCGGGCCGCGGCCTGCCTTTTTCGTGGACCGCCGCATCCGCCCCTGCTATACTGCAAGCATGAATACTTCCCTCAACGCCCGCAGGGGCGTGCGCCGCATGGGGGCCGGCCTGCTCGCGCTCTTTTTCGTGCTGGCGGGGCACGCGCCCGTCCTGGGCGCGACGTCCGAAGCCACCGCGGCGGAAAGCCAGCGGGCCGCCACGTCCGAGGCCCCGGCCGCGCGGGCCCAGCAAGCGCCGCAGGCGCAGGCCGCCACCGACGACGCCATCGTCATCCGCAACGACGCGCCGGGCTATAACGGCTATGCGGGCACGTGGCGGGACCCGGAAACCGGCGACATCGTCACTTCCGTCATCGCGCCGCGCCGGCCGCAGGAGCAGGCGCAGCAGCAACCCATCTACATCGCGCCGCAAATCGACCCGGCGTGGCCCGGCAATGGCTACGGCAACTCCGGCTGGAACAGTGGCTGGCCCAGCGGCTGGCCCAGTGGCTGGAATGGCGGCTGGCAACAGGGGGGGAACGCAGGCTGGAACGCTGGCTGGCCCAATGGCGGCCGGCCGGGCTGGCGTCCCCCGCAAGGGCCGAATCCGGCCCCCAATGCCGGCTGGGGCCAGTCATGGCGCCCGGGGGGGCCGGGCGGCATGGGCCCGAACCAGATACTTCCGGGCCAGAGGCCGCCGGATGGGCTGCGCCCCGGGGGCGTCCGCCCGCCCTCGGCCATGACGCCCGCGCAATCGGGCCAGCCCGGCTGGAAGCCGCCGCAGCGGCCCGATGCGCCGGGCCCCGGCGGCTTGCCGCTCCCCGACATGCGGCCCCTGCAGGACGGCGCAGTGCCGGGCGCGCCCCAAAACCCGGCGGGCGCGGCCCCGGGCGAGTGGCAGGGCGCGCCGCCCGCCTGGCGTCCCTCCGGGTGGCAACCGGGCGGCTGGCAACCCAACTGGCAATCCGGCTGGGGGCAGGCCCCCGCGCAAGCCGGGGCCTGGCGTCCATGGGGCGCGTCGGGCACGGGCGTCAAGGCGTGGACGCCCGGGCAGCCCCCGCACGGCGACTGGCAGCCGCTGAGCTGGAGCCCCGGGCCGGCGGGGATGCCGGGAACGTGGAACCCGTGGCAGCCCTATGGCCAGGCGCAGTCTTATGGAATGCTGGGCGGCATGGCGGGCGGAATGTGGGGCGGGATGCGCCCCGGCCCCGGCATGAGGCCGCGTTTGCTGGGGATGCCGCAGCTTCCGCCCAATATCACCCGGCATCTTGGCCCGGTGGTTTCTCCGGGCCCGCGCGGAGGGGCACGCTAGATGCGCGCCATGCTCTGGACCCCCGGGGAGGACGGCAGCGTCGCGTGCAGCCTCTGCGCCCATGCCTGCCATATCAGGGAAGGCGCGCACGGCCGCTGCGGCGTGCGCGTCAACCGCCGCGGCGAGCTCATCTCGCTGGTGGGCGACGTAGTCACCGCCGTGGCGCTTGACCCGGTGGAAAAAAAGCCCCTCTACCATTTCCTGCCTGGCAGCAAGACCTTTTCGGTCGGCAGCGCGGGCTGCAATTTCCATTGCCGCTTCTGCCAGAACCACCACATCGCCCACGTGCGGCCGCAAAGCACCATCTCGGGCCGCCGCGCCACGCCGGACACCCTGGCGCGCCTCGCCGCGCAGCAGGCCCCGAGCATGGCCTTCACCTACAACGAGCCCACGGTGTTTTTCGAGCAGATCTACGAGACCGCCGGGCTCGCGCAGGCGCGGGGCCTCAAGGTCATCCTCGTGAGCAACGGCTTCATGGGGGCGGACCTGCTCCAATCGCTCAATCGCCGCGTCAATGCCGCCAATATCGACCTCAAGGCATTTTCGGACGATTTCTATCACAAGTTCTGCGGCGGCCGCCTCCAGCCCGTGCTCGACAACCTCAAGGCCATAAAAAAACTCGGCTGGTGGCTGGAGGTCACGACCCTCGTCATCCCGGGCTGCAACGACAGCCAGGACGAGCTGCGCGACATGGCCCGCTTCATCCGCGACGAGCTCGGGCCCGACACGCCCTGGCATCTCTCCGGCTTCCACGGCGCGGCCATGATGGCGGCGCATCCCTCCACGCCGGCCTTCCAGCTCGAAGATCTCTGGCGCATGGGCCGCGAAGAGGGCCTCAACCACGTCTATATCGGCAATGTGCCGACAGCGCTCGGAACCTCCACCCTCTGCCCCAAGTGCGGCTCCGTGGTCATCGAGCGGCGAGGCTACCGCACGCGCGCGGGGAAGAATCCCGGCGTCTGCCCCTCCTGCAAGACCGTCCTCCCCGGGGTGTGGCAATGATTCTCGTCTATACGGGCGAGGGCAAGGGCAAGACCAGCGCCTGCGCCGGGCAGGCCCTGCGGGCCCTCGGGCAGGGCATGGGCGTGGCCTTCGGCCAGTTCATGAAGCGGGAGTGCGGCGCGGGCGAGCAGCTCATGCTCCGGCAACTGCTCGGGGAGCGCTTCCGGCCCGGGGGCCTTGGCTTCCTGCGCCATGAGGAGGACCGCCCGGCCCATCGCGCCGCCGCCGCGGAACTTGTGGACTGGGCGCGGGAACAGGCGGCGGAGGTGGACATGCTCATTCTGGACGAAGCTCTCTACGCGCTCGGCGCGGGCATCCTCACGCGGGAGGAGCTGGCCCCGCTGATTGCGGGCGCGCGCGGGGTGGAGCGCCACCTCGTGCTCTCCGGACGCGGCCTGCCGGACTGGCTTTCCGGGGAGGCCGACCTCGTGACGGAAATGCGGGAGCGCAAGCACCCGTGGCGCAAGGGCATCCCCGCCGCGCCGGGCATCGAGTTCTAGCCGTGCGCCGCCCGGGCCGCCCCCCGCTTGCGCGCCGGAGTTTTTCCGGCCGGCCCCGGCGTTCCAAAGCCGGAGCCGCCAGCCGCGCCCGTGGGGATGAGGCCGGCCTCACCATCTATGTGGCCGGCTCTTTCAAGCACAAACATGGGGTGCGCCTTTTTTGCCGCGAGCTCGCCGCTCTCGGCTGCCGCATCCTTGACTGGACGGAAAAGGCAACGCCGCCGCCGGGCCTCACCCCGCAGGAGCGTCGCGTCTGGATGGATACGGACAGGGCCGGGGGTTCCGTCTACGCCTTTTGCCGGGAAGCCTGCCGCAGCGCGGACCTTGTCGTCTATTATGGCGCTTCCGGGCAGGACGCCGGGGTGGAGGTGGGCCTCGCCGCGGGCGCGGGCGTGCCCGTGCTCGGCATTCGGGGGCCGCTGGAGGCCCCGGGCCTTATGCTTCACGGCGCGGGCACGGCGTGGGTGGACAGCGTGGAGGAGGCCCTCGGACTCGTGGCGCGGCTCGCGCGGCTCGCGCGCGAGCCGGGGGCGGCCCTCCCGAGCGGGCGCGGCCCCCTGCGGCGTCTCGCCGAGGCCCTTCTGGCGCGCCGGCCGCGCACTGTGGACATCCACCCCCGTGGAGAATAAAATCCGGATGGCGCGGGGTGTTCCGCGCCCATTCGCACCATCAAATCCGCGAGGGTCAAGAATATGCCCGAATGTCTGAAATCCGAGGAATTCCGGCGCAGGGTCATGCTGGCCGTGCTGATTGGCGTCATCATCGGCATCATCGGCGCCATCGTCAAATTCGGCTGGGAAGTGCCCTTCCCGCCGCGCACGCCGCTGCGCGACGCCACCAATCCGCCGCAGGAGCTGTTGCAGCAGCTTGGCTTCTCGTACCAGTTCACCCACATGACCTATATGTTC
>CAMWTD010000212.1 GCA_947177085.1 uncultured Desulfovibrio sp. | reverse complement strand
ACTTGTGCCTGATGACGTGCGCCGGCGGGGGCCACTCAGCGGTAGCGCCGTTCTAGAGCAGTTCCCGCTGCACTACGTCGGCGAGGTCGTGGGCGTACTGGCGCACCTTGGCGGCGTTTCCTCCCTCCACCATGACCCGGCAGAGGGCTTCCGTGCCCGAATAGCGCAAGAGCACGCGGCCGCGGGCCGCGAGCTCGGCCTCCACCCGGGCCACGGCTTCGGCGATGGCCGGCCTTTCCTCAAAGGGCAGCCGCTTTTCCACATGCACGTTGACGAGGCATTGGGGAAAGGGCGTGAGCAGGCCCGCAAGCTCTGAGAGGGGCTTTTCCTTCTCCCGCATGATGCGCAGTATCTGGAGCGCGGCCAAAAGCCCGTCGCCCGTGGTGCTGTAGTGGCGGAAGATGAGGTGGCCGGACTGCTCGCCCCCGAGCATGGCCCCCTCGCGGCGCATGGCCTCCACCACATAGCGGTCGCCCACGGGCGCGCGCAAAAGCGTGCCGCCATGCTCGCGCATGAAGATCTCCAACGCGAGGTTGCTCATCACCGTAGCCACCAGCAGGTTGTTGGGCAGCTCCCCGCGCGCCATCATGGACTGGGCGCACAGCGCCATGAGCTGGTCGCCGTCGAGGATGGTCCCGCGCTCGTCCACCACGATGAGGCGGTCCGCGTCGCCATCCAGGGCGAGGCCCACGTCGGCGCGCAGCTCGCGCACCTTGGCGGCCACCACCTCCGGGTAAAGCGAGCCGCAATGATCGTTGATATTGGTTCCGTCCGGAGAAGTGCCGATGCGGAAGACCTCGGCCCCCAGCTCCTCCAGCGCCAGGGGCGCGACCTTGTAGCTCGCCCCGTTGGCGCAGTCCACCACGATGCGCAGGCCGCCAAGGGTGAGGTGCGTGGGGAAGCAACTCTTGGTGTAGACGATGTAGCGGCCGCCGGCGTCCTCGATCTTGGTGGCGCGCCCGATGCTGCGCTCGTCGGGATAGGGCCACGCCATGTCGGGGTCAAGCACCATGGCCGCGATTTCGTTTTCCGTCTGGTCCGGGAGCTTGTATCCGTCGGCGTCGAAAAACTTGATGCCGTTGTCGTAAAAGGGATTGTGCGAGGCGGAGATGACCACGCCGAGGTCGGCCCGCATGTTGCGCGTGAGAAAGGAAATGGCGGGCGTCGGGAGCGGCCCTGTCATGATGACGTGCATCCCCGAGGCGCAAAGGCCCGCCGTGAGCGCCGACTCGAACATGTAGCCGGAGAGGCGCGTATCCTTGCCGATGACCACCCGGTGTCTGTGGGGACCGCGCCTGAAGCGCACCCCGGCGGCAAGACCGAGGCGCAGTGCCACATCCACGGTCATCGGCCAGGTATTGACCGTGCCGCGCAGGCCGTCCGTTCCGAAAAGTCGTTGAGCCATTCCACCCTCCGCGCATGGGACGCGCTCGGGCGCGCCCAGGCACGCTTATTTGGTTCGCGTCACCTTAACGTCATCGTTGGCGGGGTTCAAGAGCGTCATGCCCTCGGGCAGCCTGAAGCGGAGCTTTACCTGCTTGCTCTCGCCCACTTCCATGGCGGGCGGCAGCACGCTCACCGCCATGCCCTGAAGGTACTTGGAGTTCTTGGCGAGCGCTTCAGGAACCTCCACGAGCACCGTGAGCTCATGGGGCGTCACCGAATACTGGTGGTCGGCGTCGCTGTCCACCACGATGGTGCAGTGTCGCGACACCACGGTGCGCCCGCTGGTGATGGTGTAGCGCACGCGCACCGAGGGCGGGTTGGCCGTCACGAGGCTCGGGGTGTCCAGGGTGATGGTCTGCTGCACCGTGGTCCCGGCCGCCTTTGGGTCGAGCTTGATGGCGAGGGGCAGCCGGGTGATGGTGTTGATGACCTGCTCGGGCCCGCGCAGGATGACCGTTGCGGGCGAAACGCTCAGGTTCTCGACGGTGAGGGCGTCGTTGTGCAGGGGCGACTCCGCCCGGGCCTGCACGGGCACACTGCGCTCGAGCACCGTATCTGCCTGGATGACGATGCGCGGGGGCTGGATGTCCACCACTTCAAAGGCGCGGAAGGCGGGACCGAGCTCGTCCCGCCCCAGGGGGACCACTGTCTCGCCCTTCTTGATGTCCGAAAGGTCGATGCCTTCGGTGAGCCGCTCGCGCGGGATGGAGCGCAACAGGGTCTCCGGCCCGCGCAGGCGCACGATGAGCTTGCTCACCAGGCCGTCGGTCACGACAAGGTTGGAGGGGATGCCATAATAGTCGATATTGACTTCCACCTGCGCTTCGAGGCGGTCGCGCACGCTCACCGCATACCACATGACCGTGGCGAGAAGCACAGCGATGAACATGGAAAGCACATGGGGGGCGCGCGTGAGCCGGCCCTTTCCCGTAGCTTGTTCCGGCGTGTCAAAGGATTTCATTGAGCACCTGCCGCAGGCGAGTGGCGTCCAGTGAACGCACGAGTTCCCCCTTCATGGCCACGGAAATTTCCCCGCGTTCTTCAGAAACGGCAATGGCCACGGCATCGCTTTCCTGGGTGATGCCAAGCGCCGCCCGATGCCGCGTGCCGAAATTCTGCCCCTTGGCCACGGCGAGCGGCAGGATGCACCCCGCAGCCATGATCCGGCCCTTGCTGATGATGGCCGCCCCGTCGTGCAGCGGGGCCTTGGGGTAGAAAATGTTCATGAGGAGCTGCCGGGAGAGCAAGGCGTCGAGCCGCACGCCCTCGCGCTTGATCATGTCCCCGAGGCGCATGCTGCGCTCAATGACGATGAGCGCGCCGATGCGCAGCCGCGCCATCTCCACGCACGCCTGTACGAGGTCGTCCACCCCGCTCGCCAAAAGCTCCTTGCGGCGGAAGAAGCGGTGCGCGCCCATTTCGCCCAGTGCCTGCCGGATGTCGGCCTGGAAGATGACGACAATGAGGATAAAGGCCGAACCGAAAATATATTGCAAAAGCCAGGAGAGGGTGTAGAGGCCCAGCGCCCGGGACATGAAGTAGAGCACGCCGAGCAGCCCCAGGCCCGTGAGGACGGCAAGGGCCCGCGAGCCCCGGAGGAGCTGGATGACCTGGTAGAGCAGGACGCTGACCAGCGCAATATCCAGCGCGTCGCGCCAGTCAAAGACAAAGTGCTCGAAGAACATGCGTACTTCCTTGTGCGCCCGGAGCTGTGGCCGCCGTCCCGGCGCGTCCCATCAGGCCCCGGCAATGGCGGCGGCGAGCCGCAAGGCCCCACCGACGCCTGCCACATCATGCACCCGATGCCAGAAGACGCCGCGCTCCCACAGGAGCGCCGACGCCGTTTGCGTGGCCGCGCCGCGCGCCTCCACCGTGAGACCCAGAAGATCCCCGAACAGGGATTTCATGGAAAGTCCCACCAGAAGCGGGCGGCCGAACTCGAGAAAAACCTCCATGTGGGCCAGCAGGGCCAGGTTGTGCGAAAGCCGCTTACCAAAGCCGATTCCCGGATCCAGCACGATGCGGTCCTCGGGCAGGCCGGCCTTGACGAGGCGATCCAGCTCGCGCGCGAAAAAACGGCGCACTTCAAGGCACACATCGGCATAAACCGGCGCGGCCTGCATCTCCGGAGGCCGTCCCCGGCTGTGCATGAGCACATAGCCGGGCTTGCGTTCCGCGAGCACATCGGTGAGTTCCGGGTCCACGCCGCACGCCGACACATCATTGATGATGGCGGCCCCCCTGTCGAGCGCGGCCGCGGCCGTGGCCGCATGGACTGTATCCACGGAAAGGGGGACGCCGGGCATCTTTTCGCGCACCGCATCCAGCACCGGAATCAGTCTCTGCTGCTCCTCCGCGGGCGAAAGCGGCCGCGCGCCCGGGCGGCTTGATTCCGCGCCAAGGTCCAGCAGGTCCGCTCCGGCCTCGCGCAGTTTGAGCGCCTGCCCACGCGCCGCGTCGCCCGCCGTGTGTTTGGCGCCGTCATAGAAGGGATCGGG
>CAMWTD010000211.1 GCA_947177085.1 uncultured Desulfovibrio sp. | reverse complement strand
GGTGCAGGATCTGTTTTCCGAGTACGGCAATGTTCTGAGCGTCAAGCTCGTCAGCGACAGGGAAACCGGCCGCGCCCGCGGCTTCGGCTTTGTGGAAATGGAGGACGGCGACGCCGATGCCGCCATCGAAGCCCTGGATAACGTCAGCTTCGGTGGCCGCACCCTGCGCGTCAACGAGGCCAAACCCCGGGCCCCGCGTCCCCCGCGCTACTAGGAAGCCAGTGCAGCGCTGCCGGAAGGGCGGCGCCTGATGTTCAGCCCCGGACGGCGACGTCCCGGGGCTTTTTGTGCCGGAGCGCCTTTCGCGCCCCGCCGGGCGCAAAAAACGCGGCGGGACAAAAGCCCCGCCGCGTTCAGGTATCCTTGCCTCTCGCTTTCGGCTAGGCGTCGCCGTGCCCGAGGGCGTAGTACTCGGCCAGCATGGGGCCGAAGAACTCGGCGTCGTCGCCCAGTTCCTCCTCGATGCGCAGAAGCTGGTTGTACTTGCTCATGCGGTCCGAGCGGGAGAGGGAGCCCGTCTTGATCTGCCCGGCGTTGACGCCCACGGCGAGGTCGGCGATGAAGCTGTCTTCCGTTTCGCCCGAGCGGTGGGAGACCACGGTGGTGTAGGCCGCTTCCTTGGCCATCTCGATGGTGTCCAGGGTCTCTGTGACCGTGCCAATCTGGTTGAGCTTGATGAGGATGGAGTTGGCCACCCCGGCGGCGATGCCTTCGGCGAGGATGGCGGGATTGGTCACGAAGAGGTCGTCGCCCACGAGCTGCACGTTCTCGCCCAGGGTGGACGTGAGCAGGCTCCAGCCGTCCCAGTCGTTTTCGGCCATGCCGTCCTCGATGGAGATGAGCGGGTACTTGCGCGTGAACTCGGCGAGCCACTCGGCCATTTCGGCGCTGGTGAAGCTCTTGCCCTCGCAGACGTACTTGCCGTCCTTGTAGAACTCGGACGAGGCCGCGTCGATGGCCAGCGCCACCTCGCCGCCGGGATTGTAGCCGGCCTCCTCGATGGCGCGGATGATGTAGCTGAAGGCCTCGTCATGGTTCTTGAGGTTGGGGGCGAAGCCGCCCTCGTCGCCCACGCTGGTCACATGGCCGTCGGCCTTGAGGATGGCGGCCAGCGTGTGGAAGATTTCCGCGCCCATGCGCAGGGAGTCGCGGAAGGTCATGGCCCCGAGCGGCATGATCATGAATTCCTGGATGTCCAGGTTGTTGGGCGCGTGCGCGCCGCCGTTGATGATGTTCATCATGGGCGCGGGCAGCACCTTGGCGTTGATGCCGCCGATATACTTGTAGAGCGGCAGCCCGAGGAAGGTGGCCGCCGCGCGCGCGCAGGCCATGGACGCGCCGAGCATGGCGTTGGCCCCGAGGCGCGACTTGTTGTCCGTGCCGTCGAGGTCGATGAGGGTGTTGTCGATCTGCACCTGGCGCAGGGCGTCCATGCCCACGAGGGCCTGGGCGATCTCGGTGTTCACATGCTCCACGGCCCGGGTGACGCCCTTGCCGCCATAGCGTTTCTTGTCGCCGTCGCGCATTTCCAGCGCCTCGCGGCTGCCGGTGGACGCGCCGGAGGGCACGGCCGCGCGGGCGGTGATGCCCGATTCGAGGGAGACTTCCACTTCCACGGTGGGGTTGCCGCGCGAGTCGAGGATCTCGCGGCCATAGACGGAGGCAATGGTGCTCATGGTTTCTCCTTTTTCCCGGCCGTGCCGGGTTTGCTGGCGTCCTGCGCCTGGTCTGCAACCTCAAAATACAGCCGCCTCAGCCCCTCCAGGAGGAGCTCGGGCGCGACCGCGTCAAAAACCGAGCTCGCCCGGGCGATGGCCTGGGCAAAGCCCCCTGTGGCCACGGTTTTGACCGGGGCCGGGAGCTGGCGGCCGAGCCTTGCGCACAGGCCCTCGCTGATGCTCACATAGCCGAAGAAAAGCCCGTGCCGGATGCTCGTCACCGTGTCGCGCCCCGGGGCGGGCTCCCGGGCGGTCACGTCCATGTTCACCGGCGGCAGCTTGGCGGCGTGGCTCGAGAGCGCGGCGAGCGCCGTGCCCGGCCCGGGAAAGATGAGGCCGCCCAGGTACGCCTCGCCGCTCACGCAGTCGAGGGTGAGGGCCGTGCCGAAATCCGCCACGACGAGCGAAGCCGCCTCCGGGAAGGCGCGGCGCGCCGCATAGGCCGCCACTAGTCGGTCCGCGCCTACTTCGGCCGGGCGCTCGTAGCGGTTTTCGAGCGGCACGGGGAGGTCGTCCACCGCCCGCAGGAGCGGGCAGCCCACATAGCGGGCCACGGCCCCGGCGAGCACCGGATCCATGGACGGAACCACCGAGCAGCCCACGCAGGCGCACAGCGCGCCCGCATCCACGCCCGCATGGTCGAGCAGGGAGGCGAGGGTGAGCCCCAGGCTGTCGGCGGTGTGGGCCCCGGTGGCGGGGAGGGTGTAGGCGGCGAGCACATGGCTCTCGTCGGCCATGCCCACCTTGATGGACGTATTGCCCACATCGAACAGGAGAAGTTTCGCCTGCATGGATGCCTCCGCCGCCTGCCGCGCGTGTTTAAGTATGCCGGATTCTTCGGCGGCAGGCAAGGGCGGGGCCCGGGGCGCAAGCCCGCTGCGTGGAGGAGCGCGGGCATGGGCTGCCTAGCGGAAGGCCGCGAGCGCGCGGCCCTTGCGCAGGCCGATGCAGCCGAGCGGCAGGTCCCGCCACCAGAGCGCCGCCTCGCGCCCGGAAAGGCCCGTCTGCAGGGCGCGGCCCTCGAGAAGGGTCGCCACCTCGGCCACTTCCTCCAGCACCAGGGACTGCGGCCCTGGTCCTCCCTGCGGCCCTTCAGGCACAAGGCAGCGCAGCCGGGGGGCCGGCGCAAAGGCTCCGCCGCCGTCCATGCGGCCGAGCAGGGCGGCCTGCCAGCCGAAGCGGGGCGGCAGGCGCGCCGGAGCAATCTTCGGCACAAAGCGCGCCTTGTCGCCAAAAAGCGTCGGCTCGCCCGGGGGAAGGCGACCGGGGTCGCAACAGGGGCCCGCAAGGGCGGCAGGCGGGAGCGGTTCGCCCGCGGGAGCGGCGCGCCGCCGGGCGTCGCCGGGCTGGGCCTCCGCCTCCGCCCGGGCGTATGCCCCGGGCGCGCGCAAGAGGGCCAGATAGAAGCCCTGGGCCTGTGAGCGCGCGCCGTCCACGCGCAAGGTCCCCTCGCCGCCGGGCCTTTCGTCCCACGCAAAACCGGGAAAGGGCGCGAGCGGCACGCGGAGAAGCCCCAGCTCCTCCTCGGCGAAACGCACCTGGGCCTCGTTTTCCGCCTCATTGGTGGTGCAGGTGGAGTAGAGCACAAGGCCGCCCGGCGCGAGCAGGCTTGCCGCGCGGCTGAGGAGGCGGCGCTGGAGGCTCACGAGCGGGCCCACCTTGTCCTCGCGCCAGAGCTTGAGAGTGGCCGGGTGCTTTTCCGCCGTGCCCCAGCCGGAACAGGGCGGGTCGAGGAGGATGTGCCCCCACGAGGCGGGCGCAAGGGAGAGCCGCTCCCCGGGGAATGAGCAGGTCCCCGCCTGGAGGAGATTGCAGGCGTGCAGGTTGGCGCGCAAGGTGGCGAGCCTCGCCGGATTGGGCTCGTTTGCGAGCACGAAGCCCTCCCGGCCCACAAGCTGGGCGAGGAAGCCGCTCTTGCTGCCCGGGCTCGCGCACATGTCGAGCACCGCGTCCCCGGGCGCGGGCGCAAGGGCCAGCGGGGGCAGCATGGAGGAGCGGTCCTGAATATAGATATAGCCGAAAAAGGCCGCCAGCGAGCGCCCGAGCGGCACGGGCTCTCCCAGAAGGCGGCGGCAGAAGGGCGAAAAGGGCTCGGGCTCGAAGGCATAGCCCTGGGCGCGCAAAAGCGCCTCCACCCGGGGGATGGCGCTTGGCTCGCAGACAAGGCGGAAGGAGCGGGCCGGGGGCGCTCGGGGGTAACTCGTCATGCGGCGAGCATAGCCGGGAAG
>CAMWTD010000210.1 GCA_947177085.1 uncultured Desulfovibrio sp. | reverse complement strand
GCATCTTTGCCGCGTGGCGGCCTTTCTTGAAATTTGCCGCGTCGGCGCGTATAGTGCCGCTTTCGCAAGATCCTCATTTCCTGCGGCGAGCACCGCAGCCGGGAGCGCCCATGCTTGAGTATATCCGCACCAGCGCCCAGTCCTTCGGCGTCAAGGTGGCCTTCGGCGTCATCATCCTTGTCTTCGTCTTCTGGGGCGTGGGCAACTTCAATGACCGGGACTACAGCAACGTGGTCGCCGTGGTGAACGGCCAGCCCATTCTGGCGCAGGAGTTCGAGCGCGCCTACCGCGGCGCTGAGGAATACCTGCTTCGGGCCAATCCGGGGCTCACGCGCGAGCAGCTCATCC
This sequence comes from uncultured Desulfovibrio sp., assembly GCA_947177085.1. Lineage (GTDB taxonomy): Bacteria > Desulfobacterota > Desulfovibrionia > Desulfovibrionales > Desulfovibrionaceae > Desulfovibrio. The sequence continues at coordinate 3,628 of CAMWTD010000210.1, read as the reverse complement.
GCGACCACCTCGGCCGCACCGTGCTCAACGATCTCATCCGGCAGACCCTCGTCCTCCAGGAGGCCGAGCGCGCGGGCATCACCGTCACGCCGGTGGAATTGCGCCAGGCCGTGGGCAAGATGCGCGCCTTCCAGGACGACAAGGGCCGTTTCGACCCCGACGCCTACACCCGCGTGCTCGCCGCCCAGCGCAAGAGCCCGGCCCAGTATGAGAAGGAACTGGCGGACGAGCTCCTGGCCGGCAAGATCTACGCCCTGGTGACCGCCCCGGCCTGGACGGACCCGGACGAGGCCCGCCGCCGCTATGACTTTTTGCGCGAGCGCCGCAGCGTGGACTATCTCTTCGTGCCGGCCTCGCGCTTTGCCGACAAGGTGGAGGTGACGGACGCCGAGGCCCGGGCCTGGTATGACGGCCACAAGGCGGATTTCGCCATCCCGGCGCGGGTCAACGTGGCCTATGTGGCCGTGCGCCCCGAGGAGCTGGTCAAGCCCGAAACCGTCAGCGAGGCCGACGCCCGCGCCTGGTACGAGGCCAACAAGGGCCACTTCGAGCAGCCGGAGCAGGTGCGCGCGGCCCATATCCTCGTGCCGCTGCCGCAGGACGCCGACGCGGCGGCCGAAGGCGCGGCCCGCGAGGCCCTGGCTGAGGCGCAGGCGCGCCTCAAGGCCGGAGAGCCCTTCGCCAAGGTCGCCGATGCGGTGAATCCCGAGGGCGCGGCCGGCCCGGGCGGCGAGCTTGGCTGGGTCACGCGCGGAAAGACGGTCCCGGCCTTCGAGGAAGCGGCCTTCGCCCTTGAGCCGGGCACGATCTCGGAGCCCGTGCGCAGCCCCTTCGGCTTCCATCTCATTCTGGTGGAGGAAAAGAATCCCGGCGGCGTGCGGGAATTTGAAAAGGTCATTGCCGAAGCGCGCAAGGGCGCGGCTTTCGAGCAGGGCTCGGACAAGCTCCACGAGGCGCTCGACAGCCTCATCGAGGACAATATCCTCAACAAGCCTCTCGCCGAGAGCGCGGAACGCCACGGCCTCAAGGCCGCGGAGAGCGGCTTCCTCGACAGGGAGGGCCTCATGGAAAAGCTCGGCGTCAAGCCCGAGGGGGCCGAGGCCCTGCTTGCGGCCGGCGCGGGCCTGCCCGTGGACAGCGCCCTCGAGGCGGGCGACAGTTACCTCGTGGCGCGGGTCATCGCCACGGAGCCGCCGTCCACCAGGCCCTTCGCCGATGTGAAGGACGGCATCGTCAAGATCCTCGGCGAGGAAAAGGCGCTCGCCGACGCGCTGGCCAGCGCGCAAGCCACGCTCGCGGGCCTCCGGAACGGCCCCCTCAGCGAGGCCGAGGCCAAAAAGCTCGGCCTCAAGGAGGCCCCGGCCATGGAGCGCGGGGGCAGCCTCGCGGACTTCGCGCAGGACCCGGCGCTCACGGAAGCCATCTTCGCGGACAAGCCGGGCGACTGGCTCTCCCGCGTGTACAGCGTCACGGGCCCGGAAGGCCCGGGCGCGCTCATCTGCCGCGTGGCCAAGGTGCTGCCGCCTGACGACGCGGGCTTTGAGAGCGTGGCCGAGGCCCTTGCCGAGGGCGTGCAGCGCGAACGCGAGGACGCCGTCTATGCCATCTTTATCCAGAGCCTTGCCGACAAGGCAAAGGTGGAAGTGGTCAACAGCAATCTTGTTGACCGCGTGAACATGTAGGCGCGGCCTCGCGTTTGGGAGGCATCCATGTGCGGCATCATCGGCTATGTGGGGCATCGCCCGGCGGTTCCCGTGGTGGTGGAGGGGCTGGAGCGGCTGGAATACCGCGGCTATGATTCCGCGGGCGTGGCCTGGGAGCAGTTGGGCAAGCTCCATGTGCTCAGGGCCAAGGGCAAGCTCTCGGCGCTCAAGGAAAAGCTCGCCGCTTCCCCGGCCGTCACCGCCACCTGCGCCATGGGCCACACCCGCTGGGCCACCCACGGCGTCCCGGCCGAGCGCAACGCGCATCCGCACCTCGCCAATGACGGCTCCCTCGCCCTCGTGCACAACGGCATCATCGAGAATTACCAGGAACTCAAGACAGAACTCGCGGCCCGGGGCTACGAATTCCATTCGGAGACGGATACAGAGGTGCTCGTCAACCTCATCGCCGAGCGCCGCAAGACCGAGCCGGACCTGCTCCACGCCTTCGCCCAGGCCCTGCGCGAGGCGCACGGGGCCTACGCCGTGTGCCTGCTCGACCGCGCGGAACCGGATACCCTCTATGCGGCGCGCATGTCCGCGCCGCTCATCCTCGGCCTCGGCACTGGCGAGAACTTTGTGGCCTCGGACATTCCGGCCTTTTTGCCGTACACCCGCCGGGTGGTCTTTCTGGAGGACGGGGAGATCGTGCGCGCCACGGCGTCGGAGCACGGGATTTTCCGCCTCGCGGACCTTGAGCCCGTGGAGCGCGAGCCCCAGCTCATCCAGTGGGACATGCAGGCCGCGCAAAAGGACGGCTTCCGCCACTTCATGCTCAAGGAGATTTTCGAGCAGCCGCGCGTCATCACCGACGGCCTCGTGGGGCGTGTGGCCCACTCGGGCGACGGCGTGGTGCTGCCCGAGATCGCGCAGCTTCCTGTGCCCAAGCGCCTCCATGTGGTGGCCTGCGGCACTTCCTACCATGCCGGGCTCTGGGGGCGCCATCTGCTGGAGGCGTGGGCCGGCATCCCGGTGCAGGTGGAGATCGCCTCGGAGTTCCGCTACCGCGAGAAGCCGCGCTTCGCGGAAGGCGAAATGGGCCTTGTCATCAGCCAGAGCGGCGAAACGGCCGACACCCTGGCCGCGCTCCGGCTCATGAAGGAACAGGGCCTGCCCGTGCTCGGTCTCTGCAACGTGGTGGGCTCGTCCATCGCTCGCGAGGCGGACGCCGTGTTCTTCACCCAGGCGGGGCCCGAGATCAGCGTGGCATCCACCAAGGCCATGTGCAGCCAGATGCTCAGCCTCGCGCTCATGGCCCTCCACTGGAGCGAGCGTACGGGAATGCTTGACGCGGCCGCCCGCAAGGAACGCCTGGGCCTGCTCCAGTCGCTGCCCGCGCTGCTTGACGACCATTTGCCCCAGATGCACAAGACCGCGCGCGAGCTGGCGCTCAAGTACGCGCAGGCCGCCAATTTCTTTTATCTCGGCCGGGGCCACTGCTTCCCGCTGGCGCTGGAGGGCGCGCTCAAGCTCAAGGAACTCTCCTACATCCATGCCGAGGGCTATGCCGCCGGCGAGATGAAGCACGGCCCCATCGCGCTTATCGACCCGGCCTTTCCCACCTTCGCCATCGCGCTGGACGACGCGCTCTTCCCGAAGGTGAAGTCCAACATCGAGGAAGTGCAGGCAAGGCAGGGCAAGGTCATCGCGCTCGCCAATCCGGGTACGGAGCTCGCCACGGACGACGTGTGGCGCATCCCGTATCTTCCCGCGCCGCTCTCGGCCTTTGCGGCCCTGCCCGCGCTCCAGCTTTTCAGCTACGAGGTGGCGGACTATCTCGGCAAGGACGTGGACCAGCCGCGCAACCTCGCCAAGAGCGTCACCGTGGAGTGAGGGCTGCCCGGGATACGGACAAGAGAGAATGGTAGAAGGCGCAGTTTTCAAGGAAGTTGACGGTAGCTCCACCTTCCGTCTGGAGCGACGCG
>CAMWTD010000209.1 GCA_947177085.1 uncultured Desulfovibrio sp. | reverse complement strand
GGGGGGCGGCCCCCGCGCTTGATATCGTGGCCCCGCGCCCGCGCCGCAGCCAGGGGGAACTCATGGCCGAATTTTCCCGTCGTCCCGAGCTCCAGCCCTGCTTCGAGCTTTTGGGCGCTTCGCTTGACCATTGCTCGGAAGTGGACGCGCCAGGAGCGCCCCCGAGCGGCAAACCCTAAACACTATCGCGCCCCGGCGGCGCGCGGAGAAACCCATGCGCAACATGAACGACATCCTGCGCCAGGCCCAGGTCATGCAGAACAAGCTCGCCAAGCTCCAGCAGGAAATGGCCGAGCGCACCTATGAGGCCGCCAGCGGCGGAGGCATGGTCAAGGCCGAGGTTTCCGGCAAGCAGGAGCTGCGCAAGCTCGTCATCGACCCCAAGGCCCTTGAGGGCGGGGACGTGGAAATGCTGCAGGACCTCATTCTCGCCGCGGTCAACGAGGCCTCGCGCATCGCCCGCGAAAGCATGGAGCGCGAGATGAGCGCCATCTCCGGGGGCATCAAGCTGCCCGGCATGTTCTAGGCATGGCCGCCCGCGTTCCCGAGCCATTGCGGGTGCTCGTCGAGCAGATTGCGCGCCTGCCGGGACTCGGCCCCAAGTCCGCCATGCGCGCGGCCATGACGCTGCTCAAGTGGCCGGAGGCCGAGACGCGCCGCCTCGGGCAGAACATCCGCGACCTGCGCGACAGACTGCACCTTTGCGCCCGCTGCGGCGGCCTTTCCGCCACGGATCCCTGCGCCATCTGCGCGGATCCGGCCAGAAGCACGGATACCCTCTGCCTTGTGGCCGAGTGGGACAGCATGATCGCCCTTGACGAGGGGGGCTTCTACCGCGGGCAATACCTCATCCTTGGCGGCCTGCTGGGCCCCCAGGAAGGCCCGCCGGACCTGGAGCGGCTGAACCGCCGCCTTGCCGAGGGCGAGGTCGCCGAGCTCATTCTCGCCCTCGGGGCCACGGTGGAAGCGGAAAATACGGCGGCCTACGTGCGCGAGATGGTGCGCCGGCGCTTCCCCGCCGTGCGCGTGTCGCGCCTTGCGCAGGGCATCCCGCTGGGGGCCGAGGTCAAGTACATGGACAAGGAGACCCTGCGCCAGTCCCTGCGCTTCCGGCAGGAGCTGTAGGCGCGCCTCCTTGCGGCCGAGCCCGCGTTTCCGGCCTTTTTTCTTGCAAAAAGGGCCGTTCCATATAAAGTTTCTCCACCACAGGCCGAACAGAGTGGCAAGCCCCGCCGTGCCCGCGCCGCCCCGGCGGCAGCCGCAGGGCGGGGGCTTCCCCCGGCAAGGGTTTTCGCGTCGCCCAGCGCGGTGACGCGCCGCAAGGGCACTCGCTTCCCGGCGGCACTTCTGCTCCGCAGTTATCGGAAAGGACACAGCCATGAGCAATTCCCTCAGCTCCAAACAGGTGCTTATCTTCCTCTGCTTCCTGGCGCTCGCCTGCATCGCCTGCATCGCGAGCATCAGCATGTCGTCGGAGGTCTCCGTCTGGGGCGCGGCCCTGCCCGGCATCGGCGCGGCCATCGTCCTTGCCATTGTCGGGGCCTTCCTCATTTCCAAATGTACGGGCGATTTGCCAAAAATCGCGGAATACGCCGAGGCCGCCTCGCAGGGCAAGGCAGTGCCCCAGCTTGATCCCGCCGCCTGCGGCGCGCTCGCTCCGCTGGCCCGCGGGGTGGTGGGCATGAGGAAACGCTCGCAGGAGCGCACGCACTGGTACGAGAGCATCCTCAACGGGCTGCCCTGGGCCATCGCCGTCACCGACCCGGACATGAACTGGACCTTCTGCAACACGGCCTCGCTCAAGTCCATGGGCAAGACCTCCATGGACGAGGTGATGGGCAAGCACTGCTCCGCCAAGGGCGGCAACATCTGCAACACCCCGAACTGCGGCATCGAGCAGTTGCGCAAGGGCAATCACCGCGTCATCAACCACATGCCCAACGGCAAGACCATGCAGATCATCCTCGAATACCTGCATGACGCCAGCGGCAAGGTCATCGGTCATCTCGAAGTGGGCGAGGACATCACCGAGCGCATCGCCCTCGAGAAGCACAGCAAGCAGGCCGCCGCCGAGGCGCGCACCCACATGGTGAAGCAGCTCGAGAGCGTGGTCAGCGGCATCGACAAGGGCGCGGAGAGCCTCAACGTGGCCCTCAACGAAGTGCGCAACCAGGCGCAGGAAGCGGCGGCCCGGCTCTCCGAGTCCGCCACGGCCATGAACGAGATGAATTCCACGGTGCTCGAGGTGGCGAGCAACGCCGAGGGCGCCGCCGATGCCGCCACCTCGGTGCAGAACCAGGCCCACGAGGGCAATGCCCTGGTGCTGCGCACGGTCGAGAGCCTGCGCACCCTGCGCACCCTCTCCGTCAACCTCAAGACCGACATGGAAGGCCTCGACAAGCAGGCCAAGGACATCGGCACGGTGCTCACCCTCATCCGCGACATCGCCGACCAGACCAACCTGCTCGCGCTCAACGCCGCCATCGAGGCCGCCCGCGCCGGCGAGGCGGGCCGCGGCTTCGCCGTGGTGGCCGACGAGGTGCGCAAGCTCGCGGAAAAGACCATGAGCGCCACCCGCGACGTGGAATCCGCCATCGAGGCCATCCAGCAGCGCACGGCCAAGAGCTCCGCCAATCTCGACACCGCGGTGGAGGCCATCGAGCACACGAGCCACATGGGCGAGGAATCGGGCTCGGCGCTCGAGCACATCTCGGGCCTCGCCGAAGACTCCAGCCTGCGCGTCTCCGCCATCGCCGCCGCCGCCACCGAGCAGTCGGCCGCATCGGAAGAGATCAACCGCAGCATCACCGAGGTCAACCACCTCAGCGCCGAAATCTCGCGCGTCATGGGCGAGGCGGTGGAGCAGATGGCCGAGATGGTGCAGGAATCCCATGTGCTCACCGACATCCTCGAAGGCATCCGCAAAGAGGGCGAAAAGGAAGAAGCCTGATCTTCACCCCGGGCGCTTGTCGCCCCGGGAACAAGGCAGTAACAGCAGGGCCGGTCTCTCTCGCGAGGGGCCGGCCTTCCTGCATGTGGCTGCGCCTTGCAATCCGCCGTGCCCTGAAGTAAAATTTTTCTTTCGCAAGCACTGCCGCCGCACGGCAAACCAATGGCAACACAGGGGGCGCGCGCCATGCTTCGCAGCATGACCGGCTTTGGCCGCTGCCTGGTGGAAAACGCCGACAGCATCCAGCAATGGGAAGTGAAAAGCGTCAACGGACGCCATCTTGACCTCAAGTGGCGGCTGCCCCCCGCCATCCGCTGCCTTGAGCCCCTGCTGGAAAAGGTCGTGCGCCGCCACGCCAGCCGCGGCCGGGTGGACGTGAGCCTCACCCTCCAGCGGGTCACCGGGGCTCCTGGGGGCAGCGGCTTTGACGCCGCCCTCGCCGCCTCCATGCTGGACAGCCTTGCGTGCCTGGCCCGGGCACGCGGGGACGCCTTCACGCCCGACTATGCGGCCCTGCTCACCGTGCCGGCCCTCTGGGGTGAAAATGGCGGCACGCCGGATGAGGCCCTTGTGCGCCAGTTGGAAGACGGCCTCGGCCTCGCCCTCACGGACTGGAACCAGTCCCGCGCCGCGGAGGGGGCGGCCCTCGCCGCCGACCTTGACGGCCGCCTGCGCCGCATGGAGGCCTGGACGGAAAAGCTGGCGGACTGCGCCCCGGCCATCAAGAAAGAAAGGGCCGAGGCCCTGCGCGCCCGCGTGGGCGAGCTGCTTGCGCCCGAGGGCCTTGCGCTGGAGGAAGCCCGCTTCCTCCAGGAAGTGGCCGTGCTCATGGACCGCCTTGACGGCAGCGAGGAGCTCACGCGCCTTGGCGCGCACCTTGCCCGCATGCGCGAGCTATTGCGCGAAGGGAGGGACGCCGGGCGTCGGCTTGACTTCACTCTTCAGGAGTGCTTCCGCGAGATCAACACCTGCGGCAACAAGATTCCGGACATCCAGCTTTCCCGCCTGGTGGTAGATTTCAAGAACGAGCTGGAAAAATGCCGCGAGCAGGTACAGAAC
>CAMWTD010000208.1 GCA_947177085.1 uncultured Desulfovibrio sp. | reverse complement strand
CGCTCGAACTGCACGGTCTTGCCGGGTTCGAGGCGCGCCAGCGCCGGCTCCAGCCAGCCCGTGGTCACGGTGAGGGAATCGGGGTTCAGGTTGTCGATGAAGGTCCCGCCCTCGGGCGCCTTGTCCGGGTCGGGCACGGCGAAAAGCTGGTCATAGAGGCGCACCTCGGCCGTGTGGGCATGGTCGGCAGAGACCCAGTGCAGGGTGCCCTTGACCTTGCGGCCGTCCGGGCTCTGGCCGCCCCGGCTCTCCGGGTCGTAGACGCAGCGCAGCTCGACAACCTCCCCGTTTTCGTCCAGCACGGCCTCGCGGCAGGTGATGAGATAGGCGTGGCGCAGGCGCACCTCGGCCCCGGGCGAGAGGCGGTGGAACTTTTTCGGCGGCTCCAGGCGGAAGTCGTCGCGCTCGATAAGGAGCTCGCGCGAGAAGGGAACCTTGCGGCTGCCGTAGCTCGCGTCCTCGGGATGCCAGGGCATGTCGAGCTCCTCCACCTCGCCCTCGGGCCAGTTTTCGATGACGACGCGCACCGGGTCCAGCACGGCCATGGCGCGCGGGGCCACGGCGTTGAGCCGCTCGCGCACGCAATGCTCGAGCAGGGAATATTCCACCGTGGAGTCGGCCCGGGCCACGCCGATGCGGCTGCAGAAGTCGCGCAGGGCCTCGGGCGGGACGCCCCGGCGTCGGAGGCCGCTCAGGGTGGGCATGCGCGGGTCGTCCCAGCCGGCCACATGGCCCTCGCGCACGAGCTGGATGAGCTTGCGCTTGGAAAGGATGGTATAGGTGACGTTGAGGCGCGCGAACTCGATCTGCTGCGAATGGTAGACGCCGAGCGCGTCCAGCACCCAGTCGTAGAGCTCGCGGTTGTTGACGAATTCCAGCGTGCAGAGCGAATGGGTGATGCCCTCCAGCGAGTCCGACAGGCAGTGCGCGTAATCGTACATGGGATAGATGCACCACTTCTTTCCCGTGCGATGGTGCGCCTCGTGGCGGATGCGGTAGAGCGTGGGGTCGCGCATGACGAGGTTGGGCGCGGCCATGTCGATTTTGGCGCGCAGCACCCGCGCGCCGTCCGGGAACTCGCCCGCGCGCATCCGCCGGAAGAGGTCGAGGTTTTCCTCCACGCTACGCCTGCGCCAGGGGCTCTCCTTGCCCGGCTCGGTGAGCGTGCCCCGGTATTGGCGGATCTCGTCCGCCGAGAGGTCGTCCACATAGGCCTTGCCTCGGCGGATGAGTTCCTCGGCGAAGTCGTAGAGGCGCTCGAAATAGTCCGAGGCGTAAAATTCCCGGTCGCCCCAGCGGCCGCCGAGCCATTCCACGTCCTCGCGGATGGCGGCCACATATTCCGTGTCTTCCTTCACCGGGTTGGTGTCGTCAAAGCGCAGGTTGCACTGGCCGCCAAATTCCCCGGCCACGCCGAAATTAAGGCAGATGGACTTGGCGTGGCCGAGGTGCAGGTAGCCGTTGGGCTCCGGGGGAAAACGCGTATGCACCACGCCCCCGAAGCGCCCGGAGGCCGTGTCCGCCTCGATGCGGGCGCGGATGAAGTCCGTACCGGGCCGGTTGGCCCCGGCCTGCTGTTCCCCAGGGGTCTTCTGCTGCGATTCCATGCCGCGCTCCGATAAAGGATGTGGGCCGCGCGGGCGCGGCCTGTAACGGGGAAACGTACCGCAGGCTCCCGTGGCGGTCAAATGGCCGGTCGCGGGGACAAGGGAGTGCCGCCCCGGGCAATGTCGTCATAACCATATGAAATATCAGGATAAATAAAAAAATACTTGCAATTTTGCGGCGCAGTGCGTACATATGACCATTCCGCACAGCTTCGCGTTTTTTCGCAGGCGGCCCGCCGGGCCGTCCTTCCCGACCAGTGCCAGGAGATGTCATGACCCGCAAAGACCGCACCGAAGGCATCTACAGCCGCCGCGAGGTGCTCGACGAGAGCGAGCGCCGCCAGTACTGCCTCATCCAGTTAAAAGACCTTCTCTCCTACGCCTACCGCTATTCGGAAGACGTCAAGAAGCGCTTCGACCGCGCCCAGTTCAACGTGGAGAAGTTCAAGACCCTTTCGGACATCAAGCACATCCCCATCCTGAAAAAGAAGGAGCTCATCTTCCTCCAGTCCATGGGCCCGAGGCTCGGCGGCCTGCTCACCAAGGACATCGGCGAGCTCAAGCGCGTCTTTCTCTCGCCCGGCCCCATCTTCGACCCCGAGGATCGCGGCGAGGACTACTGGGGCTACACCGAGGCCTTTTATTCCGTGGGCTTCCGGCCCGGCGACGCGGTGCAGAACACCTTCAACTACCAGCTCACGCCGGCGGGCCTGATGTTCGAGGAGCCGCTGCGCAATCTCGGCTGCGCGGTCATCCCGGCCGGCCCCACGGACGCGGCCACCCAGCTCGACATCATGCAGAAGCTGCGCGTCTGCGGCTATGTGGGCACGCCGAGCTTCCTCATGCACCTCGCGCAGAAGGCCGAGGAAAAGGGCCTCAACCTGCGCAAGGACCTCTTCCTCGAGGTGGCCTTCGTGACCGGCGAGCGCCTCTCCGAAAAAATGCGCTCGCAGATGGAGAAAAAGTACGACCTCATCATGCGCCAGGGCTACGGCACGGCGGATGTGGGCTGCATCGGCTACGAGTGCTTCCACAAGACCGGCCTGCACATCGCCAACCGCTGCTATGTGGAAATCTGCCATCCGGACACGGGCATCCCGCTCAAGGACGGCGAGGTGGGCGAAATCGTGGTCACGGCCTTCAACAAGACCTACCCGCTCATCCGGCTCGCCACGGGCGACCTTTCCTATATCGACCGCGGCCCCTGCGCCTGCGGCCGCACCAGCCCCCGCCTCGGCAGCATCGTGGGCCGCGTGGACACCACGGCCCGCATCATGGGCATGTTCGTCTACCCGCACCAGGTGGAGCAGGTCATGAGCCGCTTCGAGGAGATCAAGCGCTGGCAGATCGAGGTCACCAACCCGGGCGGCATCGACGAGATGACGCTCTTCATCGAGACGAGCGGCTTCAAGCGCGGCGAGGAGCTGCTGCACCAGTTCCGCGAAAAGATCAAGCTCCGCCCCGAGCTCAAGATCCTCGCGCCGGGCAGCCTGCCGCCGCAGATCAGGCCCATCGAGGACAAGCGCCACTGGGACTAGACCGCGCCCAGGCACGCGGTTGCGAATCGAGCGTACAATCGGGAAAAACGCGAACTTCGGGAAAGCGGGGGGAGAGAATGAGCAACGACAACAAGGCCGTCATCGACTGGCTCCGGGCGCGGCACGCGGCCATCATGGCCCTTGAGCGGGAGGGGCTCGCCCTCCTCGAGACGGGCGACAAGGAAGGCTACACCGCCAAGATGCGCGCCAAGGCCGAAAGCGTGGCCGCGCTCGCCAAGGACGCGGCCCCTGTGCTCGCGCCGCTTCCGGAAACGGAGCGCGAGCGCATCCTCCGGGGCCTCATGCGCTTTTCGCAAAGCGCGGCCACGGGCCTCAAACTGGGTTCGGTGTTCTATATGTGGGCCCTGCTCTATCCCGATGAACACAAGCCCGGCGAGCCGGACAACCTCGCCCTGTTCATCGACGGCCTCGAGGCCGGGATGCCCGCCTGAACGCCCGCCGGGAGCGAGGAGACGCCATGCCCATCAAGAGATACGGAACCCCGGCAAAGCCCGGCGCGCTGCCCTTTGCGAGGGCCGTGGCGGCCGGTGGCTGGCTCTTTGTGAGCGGACAGGTCCCTCGCGATGCCGAGGGCGAGATCGTCGAAGGCAATATCACCGTGCAGGCAACGGTGGCGCTCAACAATCTCAAGGCCGCCGTGGAAGCGGCGGGCTATTCCATGCGCGACGTCGTGCGCGTGTCCGCGTGGCTGGACGACCCGCGCGACTTCGCGGGCTTCAACAAGGTCTATGCCCGCTATTTCGAGGCCGAACACGCCCCGGCGCGCGTCTGCGTGCAGGCGCGGATGATGAGCGACATCCGCGTGGAGGTGGACTGCGTGGCCTACAAGGAATCCTAGAGCAGCGGGGGCGGGGCGCGCGCAGGCCCCGCCCCCTCAGC
>CAMWTD010000207.1 GCA_947177085.1 uncultured Desulfovibrio sp. | reverse complement strand
TCTCCCGGGAGGAGCTGGCGGGCATGGCCGCCCGGGCCGTCAGCCTGCTCCCCGCCCGTCCCCAGGGCCGGGGACACTCCCCCAGGCCGTCATCCTTGCGGAGGCGTGGGCAACGGCTCAAAAATCCTGCTTGACATTTATTTAGCGTTTGATAAATTATTTGCACGGCACATGATGCGGGGCGCCCGCGCGGATTTCCTCAAAATTCGCCAGTCATGGAGAAAAACATGGGCAAGAAGATCCTTATTCTCAACGGCAGTCCGCGGCTCAAGGGCAATACCGCCATGCTTTGCGACGCTTTCACGCAAGGGGCCGAAAGCGCGGGCCACAGCGTCACGCGCATTGATTTGCAGAAGCTGGACATCCACGGCTGTCTCGGCTGCATGAAGGGCGGCAAGGACCCGGCCAGCCCCTGCGTGCAGAAAGACGGCATGGAGAAGGTGTATCCGCCCTATGTAGCGGCGGATATCGTGGTGCTGGCTTCGCCCATGTATTACTGGGCGTTTTCCGGCCAGCTCAAGACCGCCTTTGACCGCCTTTTCGCCGTGGCCGAGTGCAATGCCAACTACGCCAATCCCCGCAAGGACTGCGCGCTGCTCATGGCCGCCGAGGGCGACACCCCGGAGAACTGGAAGCCCGTGCTTGACTACTATGCGGCGCTCGTGGGCTTTCTGGAATGGAAGGACCTCGGGCATGTGCTCGCGGGAGGCATCCTCGACGCCGGGGCCGTGGCCAAGACGCCGGCCCTTGAGGAAGCCCGGGCCTTCGGGGCCGCGCTGTAGCGCGAAGCGCCCCCGCATTCGCTAAGCCCCTGCCCACGGCCGACCGCTGCGGGCAGGGCTTTTTTTGCGGCCCGGTTCAGGCTTCGGCCGCATCCGTGCGGCTGCGCTCCCACCAGGGCTCGCGGTAATCGTCCACGTCAAAGCGGCGGTCCTTGAAATAAAAGTCCCTGTCCGCCTCGCTGACGGCCCGCAAGACGCGGCAGGGATTGCCCGCCGCCACCATGTTGTCGGGAATGTCGCGCGTGACCACGCTGCCCGCGCCGATGACCGCGTTATCGCCCACCGTGACCCCGGGATTGATGACCACATTGCCGCCAATCCACACATTGTCGCCGATGCTCACTGAAATCCCGCATTCATAGCCCGAATTGCGGCTTTCGGGATGCAGGGGGTGTGATGCCGTATAGATGGACACGTTGGGCGCGCAGAGCACATTGTCTCCGATGGAGACTTTTGCCACATCCAGCACCGTGAAGTTGTAGTTGGCGAAAAATCGCTCGCCCACCTCAATATTGAAGCCGTAATCGCAATAAAAAGGCCCCATGATGGTGACGATCCTGCCGCACTTGCCGAGGATGGAGCGCAAAAGCCCGTCGCGCTCCTCCGCGTCCGGCGACAAGGCGTTGTAACGGAAGATCTTCTGATGACAGGCGTCATAGAGTTCCTGGAGACCGTCGCGGCCCGGGATATAGGGCAGCCCGGCCAGCATCCGCTCGCGCTGGTTCATGAGAATCCTCCTTTGAAAAGAGGGGCGGGCCCGACCTTGGCCGGACCCGCCCGAAGCTCCTGATATTTCGCGCGTCCGCTAGATGAAGAAAGCCCAGGTCAGCAGGAGGAAGAGCGGGATGAGGATGCCGCAGGACCACATCATGTAGCCGAAGAAGCTCGGCATCTTGACGCCCTGGTTCTCGGCAATGGAGCGCACCATGAAGTTGGGCGCGTTGCCGATATAGGTGTTGGCGCCCATGAACACCGCGCCCGCCGAAATGGCGATGAGGGTGGTCGCCATGTCGGTCATCAGGTGCTGCGCGTCGCCGCCCGCCGTGTTGAAGAACACGAGGTAGGTGGGCGCGTTGTCAAGGAAGCTCGAAAGCGCGCCGGTGAGCCAGAAATACATGGCGTTGACGGGCTGCCCGTCCGGCGTGGAGACCATGTTGATGAGCGAGGCGAGCGCTCCCTCCGTGCCCGCGCGCAGGATGGCGATGGCCGGAATCATGGAGAGGAAGATGCCGAAGAAGAGCTTGGCCACCTCCTCGATGGGCGCCCAGGAGAAGCCGTTCATCTCGCGGCAGTGGCGGCTCGTGAACTTCCAGGAAAGGCCCGCGAGGCAGAGCAGGGCAAGGTCGCGCAGAAGGTTCTGGCCTTCGACGGGCACGCCGTAGACCTCGATCCACGTGCCGAAATTGACCATGCCGGAGCACAGCACCGCCAGCACCACGCCCAGCAGGAAGAGCAGGTTGATGGTGCCCTCGAGGCCGAGCTTTTCCTCGGCGGCGGCCGGATCATGCGGGGGCTGCGGCCGGCCCTCCTTGTTGAAGAGGATGGTATCGATGATGAAGAAGAGGAGCAGCAGGGCCACGGCCATGCACAGCGTCTTGAAGAAGAGATGCGTGGTGGTCCAGAAGAAGCTCACGCCCTTGAGGAAGCCCAGGAAGAGCGGCGGGTCGCCGAGCGGCGTAAGCGAGCCGCCGATATTGGCCACCAGAAAGATGAAAAAGACGATGGAATGAACCCGGTAGCGCCGGTGCGCGTTGGCACGGAGCAAAGGCCGGATAAGCAGCATGGCCGCGCCGGTCGTGCCCATCCAGCTCGCGAGAACCGTGCCGATGGCGAGCAGACCCGTGTTCACCACCGGGCTGCCCACGAGGGTGCCCTTGAGGCGCACGCCGCCGGCCACCGTAAACAGCGCAAAGAGCAGCACGATGAAGGGGATGTAGTCCAGCAGGATGATGTGCAGGAACTCATAGAGCGCCGTGCCCAGACCGAACACGATGAAGCAGGGCACGAGAAAGGCGAGGCCCCAGAACACGGCGATCTTGCCGAAATGATGCTCCCAGAAATGGGGCAGCGCCAGCGGCATGATGGCGATGGACAGCAACATGCACGCAAAGGGGATGACCCAGATGGCCGAAAGCGTGGCGCCCGGGATGGTGGGGTGGCCCTCGGAGGCGATGGCCGCCTCGGGCGCAACCAGGGCGAGCGCCCCCAGGAGAATGGCCGTCACAAGCAGAGGCAATGAGCGGAGGTGTAGCATCGTGCGCTCCTGTCTGGAGTGTGGCGCTCCCGCGCCGCAAGGTGGTTCCCCTTTGTGTAGGGCAATTTCCCGTGCTTTGCAATGCGCTTGCCCGCAAAGATTTTTTCTGCCACATATGGGGCGGCCGCACGGAGTTTTCGGGCGTCCTTCGGCGCAGCGCCCGTGCCGACAGCGGAGAGGAGAAGGCCATGACCTCCAGCAATGAGCCAGAAGCGCGACTCCCGGAGCGGGATGCGCCCGATACGGACGCCGCAGCGGAAAGGGCGGCGCATACGCCGGAAGCGGCGGACAGGCCCGTCACGCCGCGCCGCCGGGCGCGCCTGCGGGAGGTGCTTTTCCAGCGCCAGCCCGACCTCACCCTGGTGCTCGCCAATATCCACGACCCGCACAATGTTTCGGCCATTTACCGCTCGTGCGACGCCTTTGGCGTTGCCCGGGTGCATCTGTACTACACGAACACGCCCTTTCCGGCGCTGGGGCGGAAAAGCTCGGCTTCGGCGCGCAAATGGGTGGAGAGCGAGCGCCACCGCGACAGGGCGGCCCTTTTCGCGGCCCTGCGCGGCCAGGGGATGCAGGTGCTCGCCACTTCCTGCTCGCCCGAGGCGCGGCCCCTGCGCGAGTGGGATTTTCTCAGGCCCACGGCCGTCATTCTCGGCAACGAGCACGAGGGCGTGGACGAGTCCCTGCTGGCGGAGGCCGACGGCCGCCTCTATATCCCCATGCATGGTATGATCCAGAGCTTTAACGTCTCCGTGGCGGCGGCCATCATCCTCGCCGAGGCCGCGCGCCAGCGCGAGGCCGCTGGCTTTTATGACACGCCGCGCCTGGACCCCGAGACGCTGGAGGCGACCCTGGCCGACTGGCTGCAACGCTAGGCCGACGAAGAAATTGCTTTAACAATTTTCACGCCGAAAGTTTTTGTATTCTTTTCGCGCGTTGGGTAAGAGATCCGCTGCCCACCCAATCATTACCAGCCAAGAAATTTATGATTTTGGGAAATAAAATCTGACATCACAGCAGAAATGACCGGGACGGATACCGAATTTCCAAATTGCCTGTACGCGCTTTGATCATCCGGGTGAGTCATAAAAT
>CAMWTD010000206.1 GCA_947177085.1 uncultured Desulfovibrio sp. | reverse complement strand
GGGCCGCACCCAGGCCGAAATCCCGCAGCTCTTCGCCGGCCTGGAGCGGCGGGAAATCAAGCCCGTGGAAGCCGCCCGCGACCTGCGCCTCAGCGTGGACGAGCTCTTTTCCTTCAAGGAAATGATCATGGGCAAGATCGAGATACTGAACCGCCTGCAGGAAAAGTGCTGCCACAATGTGGGCGATCTCGAGGAGGTGCTCTGGCGCATCAAGCGCGGCAATTCGGCAGCCATGCGCGCCAAGCAGGAGCTCATCCGCTCCAACCTGCGCCTTGTGGTCTCCATCGCCAAGAAGTACACCAATCGCGGGCTCCAGTTCCTGGACCTCATCCAGGAAGGCAATATCGGCCTCATGAAGGCCGTGGACAAGTTCGAGTACCAGCGAGGCTACAAGTTCTCCACCTACGCCACCTGGTGGATCCGCCAGGCCATCACCCGGGCCATCGCCGACCAGGCGCGCACCATCCGCATCCCGGTGCACATGATCGAGACCATCAACAAGCTCATTCGCACCTCCCGCTACCTCGTGCAGGAGCTCGGTCGCGACCCCACGCCGGAAGAGATCGCCGAGCGCATGGAATACCCGGTGGAAAAGGTCAAGAAGGTGCTCAAGATAGCAAAAGAGCCCATTTCGCTTGAAACGCCCATCGGCGACGAGGAGGACTCCAGCCTCGGCGACTTCATCGAGGACAAGAAGGCCGTGGCCCCGGCCGAGGAGGTCATCAACACGAAGCTCTCCGAGCAGCTCGCCGCCGTGCTGGCGGACCTGACGCCGCGCGAGGAGCAGGTCTTGCGCAAGCGCTTCGGCATCGCCGAAAAGAGCGACCACACCCTTGAGGAAGTGGGCAAGCTCTTCAACGTGACGCGCGAGCGCATCCGCCAGATCGAGGCCAAGGCGCTGCGCAAGCTGCGCCATCCTGTGCGCAGCCAGCCCTTGCGGTCGTATTATGAGAACTGACGCGAAATCACAGGCCGCCAGGCCGTGGCGCGGCCTGTGCGCCGCGGTCGCACTCCTTGGGCTTCTGCTGTGCGCGTATCCGGGGCTCCGGGCCGAGGAACAGCCGCTCACGCAGCCGGACGGCATGGTGGCCCACTGTTTTGACGGGGATACTTTCAAGCTCCGGGACAGGCGCGTGGTGCGCCTTGCCGGCATCGACTCGCCGGAGCTCGGGCGCGGCGAGACCATCCCGCAGTATTACGCCCGCGAGGCCAAGGCGGAACTGGAGCGGCTGACGCGGGGCCAGCAGGTGTCCCTCTATTCAGCCGGGGTGAGCGACAGGGACCGCCACGGGCGGCTCGTGGCCGACGTGCGCCTGGCGGACGGCCGCTCGCTCAATGACCTCATGGTCGCATCCGGCGCGGCCTTCTTTTATCCGCACCGGGACCTGGGACCCGAATTTCAGGAGCGCCTGCGCGATCTCCAGGCCGAGGCCATCCGCGAGCGGCGCGGCCTCTGGGCGCACTTGCTCGAGCTTCCGCTCGCACAGGAGACCTATGTGGGCAATCGCGGCTCATTGCGCTTTTTCCCGGTCAACTGCCCGGAGGCGCGGCACATCAAGCCGCGCAACCGCGTCCATTTCGGCACGCTCATGGACGCCTTCCTGGCCGGGTACGCGCCCGCGCGCGTCTGCCTTTTCTGGCCGGACGCGAGATAGAGACGCCGCGCTTCGGAACGGCTCCGGGTGAGGGTGCCCGCTCAGAAGTCAAAAACCCAGTGCAGGATGCGCTTGTGGACGCGCAGGCGGAATTCCGCCTGGCGCACCAGGAGCGAAGCCTTGCTGGAAAGCACCGCCGGGGAAACGGGGATGGCGCGCACCGGCGAAGCGCAGAGCAAAAGCCGCGCCTCGGGAAGCGCCCTCGCCATGAGCTCCGGGGTGATGGCCCACTCCGCCTGCTGCAGGGCGTCCAGCTCCCCACGGTAGCCGGCAAACACAAAGTTGACGCCCTGCACCGCCTCATCCGGCGTTTCCACAAAGGTCACCGGGCTTCCGAGACGCGCCGCCTTTGCTTCCAGCCCTGCAATGTCGAACTGCTTCGGTACTGCCACGCGCAGGGCAAAGGGGAACCAGGCCGTCGCCTCGATGAGCGAGTGCAAGGTGCCGTTGGCGCAGCCCACCCAAGCCGCGGTGACGCCCTGAAGGTCGCGCGAGATGCGCAACATGCAGGCGATGTCGGCCAGGGCATGCGCGGGGTGCGCGTCCGGGCTGCCCGCATTGATGATGGGAAAATGGCTGTCCCCTTCCGAGACTTTCCATGTCGTCACGGGCAGCGCGTACGTGTAGAGGCAATCCAGATAGTAGCCGAAGATGGGCATCAGGTGTTTCTGGAAGTCACTGACCTCCTGATGCCACGCGCCGGAGGGGCTGCCTTCAAAGATGGTCGTGCCGCCCATCTGGCGCACGGCGGCGGTGACGCAGAGGCGCTCGGGCAGGGAGTGGCGGGCAAAGGCGAGCAACGCCACCTTCTCGCTCATGAAATCCGATTGCAGCTTGGCATCCGGGATGCCGATGGCCTGCTGCACGAGCAGCCAACTGGTTTCCGAGCCCAGTTCCCTGATGGTCAGGACATTTCGCGCCATGGCTTCCTCCCGGATAAACTGCGACGACAGCAAAGGCCCCGATAGCCTTTTGCCCGAGACTAGCAGGCGGCCCGTGCCGTGTCCAGACCGGCCGCGCGGAGAGCTGCGCGTCCGCCGCAGAAAAATTTTCTGGCCCCCCCGCCGCACCAGTCTTTTCAAAGAAAAAGAGCCGCCTCCGCACGGGCCACGCCTTGACAGCCCGCGCCGCTGAAACTACAAGAATCCGTGGGGGAACGCCCCTGGCGTTCTTCCGGTGGAACAGGCGCGGGGCAGCCGCTCCGGCCCGTCCCGGCGCGATCGCCGCCAATAACCCAAGGAGAGTATCATGGTCAAAGAACTTACCGACGCCACATTTGCCGACGCCATGAAGAGCGACCTCCCGGTTTTCATCGATTTCTGGGCCCCCTGGTGCGGCCCGTGCCGAGCCATGGCCCCCATCATCGACGAGGTAGCCAAGGAATATGAAGGCCGCGTCAACTTCTACAAGATGAACGTGGATGAAAACCAGGCCACGCCTGCCCAGTACGGCGTGCGCGCCATTCCCACCATGGTCCTCATCAAGGGCGGCGACACGGTGGAGCAGGTCACCGGGGCCATCACCAAGGACGCCCTCAAGAAGATGGTTGATTCCAAGGCCTTGCCTAATGAAGGCGTTGCCTAATGTATGACGCCGTTATCGTTGGTGCTGGTCCTGCCGGCATAACGGCTGCCCTCTACCTGGCCCGCTCCGGCTGTTCGGTGCTCCTTTTCGAGAACCTGACGCCGGGCGGCCAGGTGCTTCTGACGGAAAAACTGGAGAATTACCCCGGCTATCCGCAGGGCATCAAGGGCTATGAGCTGGCGGATCAGTTTGCGGCCCATCTGGCTGACCTGAACTCCATCGAGCGCCCCCAGGGCGAGGTGAGCTCCATCACCGGCAACGCCGGGGATTTCACCATCAAGGCCGAAGCGGGCGAGGACGAGTACCACGCCCGCGTGGTTCTCGTGTGCTCGGGCGCGCGCCACCGTACGCTCGGTCTGGAAAAGGAAGATGCCTTCATCGGGCGCGGCGTTTCCTATTGCGCCATCTGTGACGGCAACTTCTACCGCAATCAGGTGGTGGCCGTGGCGGGCGGCGGCAATTCGGCTCTGGAAGAAACCCTGTACCTCGCCAATATCGCGTCAAAAGTGCATCTCATCCACCGCCGCAACGCCTTCCGGGGCTACCAGGTCTATCAGGACAGGATCGCCGCCAATGACAAGGTGGAAGTGCACCTGAGCACCGTCATCGAGGCTTTGGAAGGCGAAAAGGAACTCACCGGCCTTGCCCTGAAAAATGTGGCGACGGGCGCGCAGGAGATCCTGCCGGTGCATGGCCTGTTCATCTATGTGGGCTTCATCCCCCAGACAGGCTTCCTCCCCGAGGCCGTGGAGCGGGATCACCAGGGCTTCATCGTGACGGATACGGAAATGCGCACCAATGTGCCCGGCATCTTCGCCGCGGGCGACATCCTGTCGCTTAAACACATCTGACGCTGCCGACGCCTCCTTACGTGTAGATCTCGGTGGTCGCCGTAT
>CAMWTD010000205.1 GCA_947177085.1 uncultured Desulfovibrio sp. | reverse complement strand
TTTCTGACGCAGCCGGAACCTAAAAGGCTGTTTTTGACGGATAATTTCGGCATTATCAGTGCAGCACAGGCGCAGCACCAACGCAAAAGCAGCACAAAGCCTTAGCGCAGACACAGGCCTCCCCTCAGTCCGCGGAGTCAGCACATGTTCGCCAAACTCGAAGCCCTGGAAAAGAAATACCTGGAACTGGAAGACGCCCTGGCCCAGCCCGACGTTTTCAACGACCAGGAGCATTACCGCAAGCTCACCAAGGCCCATGCGGACCTCGCCGACATCGTGGAGCTCTACCGCAAGCACCGCGCCCTCGAGCAGGAACTAGCCGACAACAGGCAGCTTTTGCGCGACGACGACCCGGAAATGCGCGAGCTCGCCCATGAGGAGGCGCGGCGCATCGAGGCGGAGCTGCCCGAGATCGAGCAGGCCCTCAAGGTGGCCCTGCTCCCCGCGGACCCGCTGGACGAAAAAAACACCATCCTCGAAATCCGCGCGGGTACGGGCGGCGAGGAGGCGGCGCTGTTCGCGGCCGACCTTTTCCGCATGTACTGCCGCTTTGCCGAGCTCCAGGGCTGGAAGGTGGAGGTTTTGAGCGAATCGCCCACCGAGGGCGGCGGCTACAAGGAAGTCATCTGCCTCATTGCCGGCAACAAGGTCTACAGCCGCCTCAAGTTCGAGGCCGGGACGCACCGCGTGCAGCGCGTGCCCGTCACCGAGACGCAGGGCCGCATCCACACCTCGGCGGCCACCGTGGCCGTCATGCCCGAGGCCGAGGAGGTGGATGTGGAGATCCGCCCCGAGGACCTGCGCATCGACATCTTCCGCGCGTCCGGCGCGGGCGGCCAGCACGTCAACAAGACCGAGTCGGCCGTGCGCATCACCCACATCCCCACGGGCACGGTTGTCACCTGCCAGGACGAGCGCTCCCAGCACAAGAACAAGGCCCGGGCCATGAAGGTGCTCGCCTCGCGCATTCTCGCCGCCGAGCGGGAGCGGCAGAGCCTTGAGCAGTCCGCCGACCGCCGCGCCCAGGTGGGCTCGGGCGACCGCTCCGAGCGCATCCGCACCTACAATTTCCCGCAGGGCCGCTGCACGGACCACCGCATCAACCTCACCCTCTATTCGCTCGACCGCATCATGGAAGGCGAGCTCGCCCCGCTTCTCGACGCGCTGGCCACGGCCGCCCAGGCCGAGGCGCTCAAGGCGCAGGCCGAGGGCTAGACCGCCACGCAGGCGCGGGCGCGCCTGACGGAGACCGCCATGATCCTGCACCTGGACATGGATGCGTTCTTCGCTTCCGTGGAACAACTGGACGACCCGGGCCTCAAGGGCAGGCCCGTCATCGTGGGCGGCGACAGGCGCGGCGTGGTGTCCACGGCCTCTTATGAGGCGCGCCGCTTCGGCATCCATTCCGCCATGCCCATCGCCACGGCGCGCCGCCTCTGCCCGCGGGGCGTCTTCCTCCATGGCCGACACGCCCGCTATTCCGAGCTTTCCCGCCGCATCATGGCCGCCCTCGCCGACTTCTCCCCGGCGGTGGAGCCCGCCAGCATCGACGAGGCCTATCTGGACGCCTCGGGGCTGGAGCGCCTGTTCGGGGACAGCGCCGAGCTCGCCCGCGCCGTCAAGGCCCGGGTGGCCGAGGTCACGGGCGGCCTCACCTGCTCCGTGGGCGTCGCCCCGGTGAAGTTCCTCGCCAAGATCTGCTCGGAGGTCAACAAGCCGGACGGCGTGTTCATCCTCGCGCCCGAGGATGCGGACGCCTTTCTTGCCGGGCTTGCCGTGACGCGGCTCCCGGGCGTCGGCAAGCGCATGGCCGCGAGCCTCGCGGGCCTCGGCATCACCCATGTGGCGCAGCTTCGCGCCCTGAGCCGGGACTTTATGGAACGGCGCTACGGCAAGTGGGGCCTCGTGCTTCACGACCGCGCCCACGGCATCGACCCGCGCCCGGTGACGCCCGAGCACGAGGTCAAGAGCGAGGGCGCGGAACGCACCTTCGCGCGCGACGTGCGCGACCGCGGCCTGCTCGCCCGGGCGCTCTTCGCCCATGCCGAGCGCGTGGGCGCGCGGATGCGGCGCAACGGCCTTGCGGGGCGCACCGTGACCCTCAAGATCAAGTTTGCGGATTTTCGCCAGATTACGCGCTCGCGCACGCTTCCAGGCCGCACGGACGCCACGCGCACCATCTTCGAGACCGCGCGCGGGCTGCTGGAGGAGGAGCCCCTGGGCCAGCCCGTGCGGCTCATCGGGCTCTCGGTCTCCGGCTTCGAGGCCCCGGCCGAACAGTTGCTCCTGCCGGGCGCGCCGGCTGGCCCTCGCCGCAAGGGGGGATTGCCAGCGCCCGAGGAGGAGTCGCGCCGCCGCCGGCTGGACCGCGCGCTGGATGCGCTGCGCGAGCGCTTTGGCAAGGACGCCGTGCAGCGCGGCGGCATCCACGGCGCGGATCTCTCCGGCGAGACGCAGGCCACGGAGGCCCCGCCCCGCAGGGAACGGGACTGAGGGCTCAGGCTTCCCCGTCCGGCTCCGGCGCTTCGCGCGCCTTTTCAGGCTCCCGCGCGCCCTCCCCCGCTCTTTCCCTGGCGGCGTCCGCACCGCCGTTCCACCACCAGGCGGCCCTGTGGCAAAGCAGGTCGATGTCGCCCCCCGCGGCCACATTGAGCATCTTGCGATACTGGCGCACGGCCTCGTGGCTGTGGGCATTGGCCTCGAAAAGGCCGCCGAAAAGCTCCGCATCCTCGGTGAGCATCTTGGCTGCGGCGGCCTTCCTGCGCTCAAAGGAGGGCGTGAGGAAGGGCAAAAGCTCCTCCTCGCCCGCGAGGAGCGCGAAATAGGCGAGGTTGGTGATGAAGTTGGTGTTCTGGATGCGGGCCATGGCCCGGTCGTGCGTGGCCGCCGAGCAGCGGAAGCTGCGGCAGCCAAGGGCCGTGAAAAAGCCCTCCACCCGGGCGACGTGCGCCTCTTCCGCGCCCTTGCCCGCCACCACGGCCACGGGCTGGTCCGCCCCCGGGGCGGGCTTGGGCCCGAAGAGCGGATGCGTGCCCACCACCGGGCCGGCCCAGAGGCGCTCCATCTGGCGCAGGGGCCGCTCCTTCACCGAGGTGATGTCCGCGAGGATGGCCCCGGGCGCGAGCTGCGCCGTCACGGCCTCCGCCACTTCCGCGAACACGGCCGCGGGCACGCAGAGCAGGGCGAGGTCCGCGCCGTCGAGCGCGGTCTTGAGCTCCGCCGGGGTGAGCGGCTGGTCCACGCCCGCGACGTCGAGCCCGGCCTCCCGCGCGCGCCTGAGCAGCATCTCGCCCATGCGGCCCCTGGAACCGACGATGACCGTCTTTCCGGGGACGCCGGGGCCCGGGGGCGCCGGCCTTGCCTCCCCTTCCGGTTCCGCGCTCATGAAAGCCGGCTCCAGAGCTCCCAGAACTGCGGGAAGGACTTGCGCACCACCGTGGGGTCGTCCAGGCGCGCGCGCACATCGAGCGCGGGGTCGCGCAGGCCCAAAAGCGCCAGGGACATGGCCATGCGGTGATCATTGTGCGCGGAAAGCGTGACGCCCTCGGGCACATGGGGGGAATCGGGCCTGTTGCGCACATGGCCGGCGAGGCCGCCCATGCCGCTCACGAGCAGCCCGTCCGAAAGCGCGTCCACCATGACCCCCGCCTTGCCGAGTTCCAGCGCCGGGGCGGCGATGCGGTCAGACTCCTTGAGGCGCAGGTGCGCCACGTTGCGGATGCGCGTGGAGCCCTTGGCATAGGCCGCAAGCACGGCCACCGTGGGCACGAGGTCCGGGCTTCCTCCCATGTCCAGCTCCACGCCGTGCAGCTCGGAGGGGTAGACAGTCACGGCGTCCTGCTCCACCTTCACGCGCGCGCCCATTTTCTGGAGGATGGCGAGCATGGCGCGATCCCCCTGCAGGGAATCGGCGCGCAGGCCCTCCACGCGCACCGGACGCGGTCCGAGCGCGCCCGCGGCGAGGAAGTAGGACGCCCCTGACCAGTCGCCTTCCACCACATAGTCCCCGGGTTTGTAGGCCCCGGGCCAGACCGTGACGCGCAGGCAGCCGGGCGCCGCGTCGCGCAAATTGCGCCACGCCGTGCCCGTGAGGGATTCCCACGGGTCGGAAAGGCGCGCCCGCATGGACACGCGGAAGCGGATGCCGAAATCCGTCAGGCATTGCAGGGTGAGGCCCACATAGGGCCA
>CAMWTD010000204.1 GCA_947177085.1 uncultured Desulfovibrio sp. | reverse complement strand
ATGCCCGTGGCCGTGCTGGATGTTTCCGCCGCCTGCCACATGCCGGACGTGCTCGAAATGCCCTACAGGCCCGGCGTCTTTTACCGGACAGGGGACGCCGCGCCACGCAAGGCCGCCGAGGCCGGGGCCGACGCCTGGACCTGCCGCCTCGCGGGCAAGTCCTGCCTTGCCGGGGACGTCATCGGCGAATACGCTTTTGCCGCGCCGCTTCACGTGGGCCAGCGCCTCGTCTTTGCGGACATGGCCATCTACAGCATGGTCAAGACCACCACCTTCAACGGCCTGAGGCTCCCCTCCATCGGCATCTGCCGCCGCGGGGAGGACGCGCCCGGCCAGCGCTTCCAGCTCCTGCGCC
The DNA here is from genome assembly GCA_947177085.1 of uncultured Desulfovibrio sp. Lineage (GTDB taxonomy): Bacteria > Desulfobacterota > Desulfovibrionia > Desulfovibrionales > Desulfovibrionaceae > Desulfovibrio. The sequence continues at coordinate 3,841 of CAMWTD010000204.1, read as the reverse complement.
AGTTCGGCTACGAAGACTTCCGCGGCCGTCTTTCCTGAGCCGCCGGGCAGACGGGCCCGGCGCGGCCGCCTTGACATCGGCGAAAAAAATTCGGATGATTTTCCACCTTTCCATCGTCCGCACACCGGAACCCATAGCTGCGCCTATGGCGTGAAGCCGGAGGAGAAGAGCATGAGAACCAAGATCGTCGCCACCATCGGCCCCGCGTCCAACACCAAGGAAAAGCTCAAGGCCCTCGCCGGGGCGGGCGTCAGCGTCTTCCGCCTCAATTTCTCGCACGGCAGCGCTTCGGATTTTGTCAAGATCATCAACTATATCCGTGAGGTGGAGGCCGAGCTTGGCCGCCCCATCACCATCATGCAGGACCTTTCTGGCCCCAAGATCCGCCTTGGCGTTGTGCCCGAAAAATCCATCCAGGTGACCAAGGGCATGAAGCTTTTGCTCGGCCCCAGCGACAAGCGCGTGGAGGAGCTCGCGTACCTGCCCTTCGACCATGAGGTGATCCTTGAAAGCCTCGAGCCCGGCGACCGCATGGTGCTTGCCGACGGCGGCCTCCAGTTCGTGGTGAAGGAGCGCCGCGGCGACGGCCTCGTGCTGCTTGAGGCGGGCAACGACGGCATCGTGACCTCGCGCAAGGGCCTGGCGCTGCCCGGCAAGGCCACCAAGGTGCGGGCCCTCACCGAAAAGGACAAGAAGGACCTCGAGGATGGCCTGGCCCTCGGCGTGGACGCGGTCGCCATCTCCTATGTGCAGACGGCCGACGACGTGCGCGAGGCCAAGGAGCTCATCGCCAAGTCGGGGCGGCGCGTGCCCGTGGTGGTCAAGCTGGAGCGCCAGAGCGCCGTGGACAACCTCGACGCCATCCTCGCCGAGACGGACATCGTCATGGTCGCCCGCGGCGACCTTGGCGTGGAGTGTCCGCTGCCTCTCCTGCCGGCCCTGCAGAAGCACATCATCAGCGCCTGCAACCAGGCCTCCAAGCCGGTCATCGTGGCGACGCAGATGCTGCTTTCCATGGTCAACAATCCCGTGCCCACCCGCGCCGAGACCACGGACGTGGCCAATGCCGTGCTCGACGGGGCCGACTGCGTCATGATGAGCGAAGAGACGGCCATGGGCAATTTCCCGGTGGAGACCGTGCAGTTCATGCGCATGATCACCACCGAGGCCGAAAAGCTGCTGCTTGACAACCGCAAGCTGGAAGAACCGGAAAGCGACAAGGGCATCCCGGAATTTCTCGCCTATTCCGCGTGCCTGCTCGCCGACAAGGCCGACGCCAAGGCCATCGTCTCGCACAGCGTTTCCGGCGCTTCGGCGAGGCAGGTTTCCGCCAGGCGGCCTCCGCAGGCCATCTACGCGCTCACGCCCGACCCCTCCACCATCAAGGCGCTCAATTTCGTCTGGGGCGTCACGCCCGTCTTTGTGGACAAGGAGCACATCGGCCAGACGCATCTGGAGCGCGCGGAAGAATTCATCAACCACAGCAAGGATTTCCAGGTCAACGACTGCGCGGTCATCACCGCCGGCCAGATCAAGGACTCGGCGACGCCGCGCGGCACCAACCTGGTCAAGATCTACTGGAAGTAGCGCATGGCAGTAAAAAAAGCCTCCGGCGCTGTTCCCGCGAACATCAACGAAGAGTATTACCAGATCAGCCCGGAAATCCTGGGAAGCTTTCCCAAGTACCGGCCCCCGGTGGACCTCTTCGTGTTCCGCGAGGACATCGCCGTGCTTGCGCCCTATTCGCGCAAGGGGGTGCGCCTCACCAACGAGCAGGTGGAGGAGCTGGCGGCGCTGTGCGCGGAGGGCAACCTCTTCGTCTCCCGCTCGGATCACCATATCTATTCGCGGCATATCGTGCGCCAGCTCGACCTCGTGCTCCAGGACCACAACCTCAAGGAAGCCGAGATCGCCAATATCTGCGTGCACGCGCTCTATCTGCGCTATGCGGAGTTTTACGCCCAGCCGGTGAAGGCGCTCTTTGATCCCCTCTACCGCGACGTGCTCGTGGTCACGGAATACCTTGCGGAAGATCCCAAGCGCGTGAACGCCTTCATGCGCCGCCTCTTCCGCAAGCATGACCCGGCGAAGCACGCGGTCAACAGCATGATCGTCGGCCTCTGGCTCTGGCTCCAGAACGCGGGCGAGTTCCAGCGCAAGGACCTGGACCGCATGGCCGTGGCGCTCCTCGTGCATGACATTGGCATGAGCAAGGTGCCCCCCTTCCTCGTGGACAAGAAGGGCGCGCTCAAGCCCGAAGAGCGGGAAAAGGTGTGGCAGCACTCCGTCATGGGCGTGAAAATCATGCAGAAGATGGACATGGCCTATGACGAGCTGGTGCGCGTCTGCTTCGAGCACCACGAGCGCATGGACGGCTCCGGCTATCCGCAGCGCATCAAGGCCGGGCAGGTCAAGGCTATCGCGGCGCTGGCCGCGGTGGCGGACTCGTTCTCGGCCATGGTCACCGAGCGGAGCTACGCCCCCGCCAAGGAGCCCAAGGAGGCCGCGCGCGAGCTTGCGGAGGATGCGCGCTACGACACCAGCGTGGCGCGCACCCTGCTGGCCGCCTATGCGCGGGACGCCATCGGCCCCGCGCAGGACATGGACGCCTTTGTGGAACAGAAGGACTGAACGCACGGAGAACACCTTGACGGAGAAACCCATGCGCCGCCTCTCTCTCCCGGCCCTGCTTCTGGCCTGTCTCGCCCTCGTCGCGCTGCTTGTGCCCGCGGGGCCGCTTCCGGCATTTGCCGCTGACGACGGGCATCTGCTCAAGGTCGTGGCGCTGTCGCGCCACGGCGTCCGCGCGCCCACCCAGAAGCACAAGACACTGGAGGAATGGAGCGAGCGCGTCTGGCCCGTATGGCCGGTCAAAAGGGGTTGGCTCACGCCGCGCGGGGCGGAGCTCGTCACGGCCATGTGGGGCAGTGTCGGCGCGGACTTCAGGAAGGAGGGCATCCTGCCCGCCAACCTTTGCCAGCGCCCGGCGGACGTCTTTGTGCGGGCCGATACGGACGAGCGCACCCGGGCCACGGCGCGGGCGCTTTTGGACGCGCTGGCTCCGGACTGCCGCCTCGGCTACGCCGTCACCAGCGACGCCGTCGACCCGCTTTTCCACCCGGGCAAGGCCGGGCTCTACACCTTCGACCCCATCGGCGCGGCCACCGACATCCTCAGCATGACGGACGGGGGCCTTGGCCAGCTCCAGGACGACCTTGCCACGCCGCTCGCCCTCATCGGGCGTCTTTCGGCCCCGGTCGCCCCGCGCCTCTGCGGGAAGTACAACCTGCCGCCGGACTGCGCGCTCTCCGACCTGCCCAATGCCGTGAGCGTCGCTCCCGACGGGCGCAGCGTGGACATCACCGGCAGCCTCGCCATCGCCTCCAGCCTCGCGGAGATCTTCCTCCTCGAATATGGCGAATGGCCCGGCGTGGCGGCGGGCTGGGGACAAGTCACCGCGCTCACCCTCCGCCAGGTGCTCCCCGTCCACGCCCGGGTTTTCGATGTGGTCAACCGCGCGCCGCTGGTGGCCTGGGCGCGGGGCTCCTCCCTGCTTGCGGAGATGGGCGCGGCCCTTCTCGGCACGCATTATGACGAACGCTGCAACAAGGCCGCCCTCGTGGTCTTTGTGGGCCACGACACCAATATCGCCAACCTGGGCGCGCTGCTCGGCGTCAACTGTCAATTGCCGGAGTATCCCCTCAACAGCATCCCGCCGGCCGCCGCACTGCTGCTTGAATTGTGGGAGAAGAACGGCCAGCGCGAGGTGCGCGTCAACCTCCTTGCGCAGCCCATGGCGGCCCTGCACACGCCGATTGCCCCCCAGGGCCTCCTGAGCCCG
>CAMWTD010000203.1 GCA_947177085.1 uncultured Desulfovibrio sp. | reverse complement strand
TATGCCTATACCCATGCCCGCACCGTCGGCTCCACGGGCTATTTTTCCTGCGAGCCCGCCAGCCCGCTGCCGCTCGACGAGGCGCTGGCCGCTCTTGAAGCCTCGCCCGAGGACGATTTTCTCCGCGAGCACCTGTTGCGGCGTCTGGCAACGCTCGACGCCCCGGCCCTTGACGCCCTCGCCGCTTGCCTCGACGCCTCCGGCAGCCGCCCGGCGCTGGGGGGCCTGCTGCGCGAGGCGGCCCTGTTGTTTCCGCAAGCCAGGGAGGCGCTCGCCCCGCATGCGGACGCACTGCGCGCCGCCAGCGGCCCGGAGCCTGCGGCCGAAGAAGGCCCGGACTCCACACGGGCCTGGGGGGAGCTTTTTCACGCCAATCTCACAGAGCACCGCCCGCTGACCCGGCTGGAGGAAAGCGACCTCCCCCCGCCGCACGCTGCCGCCGCCCTCGCCAGGGCCATGACCGAGGTAGCGCGGCCGGACGCCCCGGACATCCTCGCCGCCGCGCACAAGACGCTTGCGGCCCGGGAGTGGACCGACGCCCCGCGCCCTCCGGCGCAGGAAACGTGGGAGCGCGCCGTGGCCGCCCTGGAACGCGCGGGCCTTCTGGCCGGCCCCGAAATGCGTCACGAGGCCTCGCTCTCGCCCATCGCCCTCTTGCGGGACTGGCATATCGCCCTCACCGTGCGCAATGGCCGCCACGCCCACGCCCTGCGCGGCACGGCCACGGCCTATGGCCGCGGCCTCAGCCTCGCGGGGGCCCGGGCATCCTGCGCCATGGAAATCGTGGAGCGGGCCAGCGCCTATGCCTCCCTGGGGCGCGGGGGCGAGCACGGACACGGCGAGGTGCTGGACAGGCGCGCGCCCCTCCCCCTGCGCCGCGCCACGGCCGCGGAACTGGAACAGGAAGGCGCGCGCCTCGTGCGCCCCGGGCGCGTGCCGCCCGACGCGCCGCTCCACTGGGTCGCGGCCCGGAGCGCCCGGGGCGGCGAGGCCCTGGTCCCGCTCCAGAGCGTGCTCCTGTTCTGTAATGCGGACGAGCCCAGGCTCGCCACATCCCCCGGCTCCACCGGGCTCGCTTCCGGCAATACCTCGATGGAAGCGCGCCTCGCCGCGCTCATGGAGGTCATCGAGCGCGACGCCGACGCCACCACGCCCTTCTGCCGCCATGCCTGCTTCACCCTGCACAGCCGCAACCCCCGCCTCCAGGGCCTGCTGGACGACTATGCGGCGCGCGGCATCCGCGTGCAATTCCAGGATATTACCAGCGAATTTGGCATCCCGGTCTACCGCGCCTTCGTGACCGCGCGCGACGGCCGCGTGGCCACGGCCACGGGCGCGGGCCTTTCCGCGGCCGGGGCGGCCCTTTCCGCCCTCACGGAGACGCCGTGGCCCTATTCCTGGGCCACGCCAGCGCCGCACGGCGTGGCCTCCGGCCCCGGGCTCGCCGGGCTTCCCAGCCGCGACCTCGAAAGCCTGCCTGACTGGACGCTGCCCACGCCACAAGCCGCCCTCACCCTGCTTGAATCCGTGCTTGCGGCGCACGGCCGCGAGGTGTTTTCCGTGGACCTCACCCGGGCGGACCTCGACCTCCCCGTGGCGCGCGTCTTTGTGCCCGGCCTCGAGCCCCATGCCGATTTCGATGCGGCAACGCCCCCGGCCCCGCGCCTTTTCGCACGGCAGGTCCTGCTCAATGAGGGCGGGGACGCCGACCATCCCTTTTTCCGCGCCTGAGGCAAGAAGCCGCGGACGCGCACCCCAAAGCAAAGGCGTATTCCATGCCCAGCAGCAAAAGCGGCCACGGCCGCCAGAAACACCCGGCAAGTCATGCCGACCACTCCGCCTACCTGAAGCTCATCCTCCTCAGTCGCGTCTACGACGTGGCGCTGGAGACGCCGCTGGATGAGGCCGCAAGCCTCTCGCGCCGCCTCGGCAACCGCGTCCTGCTCAAGCGCGAGGACGCGCAGCCCGTCTTTTCCTTCAAGCTGCGCGGGGCCTACAACAAGATGGCCCGGCTCAGCCCGGACGAGCTTCGGCGCGGCGTCATCGCGGCCTCGGCGGGCAACCACGCCCAAGGCGTGGCGCTGGCCGCGCGCAAGCTCGGCTGCGAGGCCACCATCGTCATGCCCGTGACCACCCCGGCCATCAAGATCGCCGCGGTGCGCCGCCTGGGCGGCCAGGTGGTGCTCTCGGGCGAATCCTTCAGCGACGCGGGGCGGCACGCCGCCGAGCTCGTGCGACAGACGGGCGCGGTCTTTATCCCCCCGTTTGAGGACGCGGACGTCATCGCCGGGCAGGGCACCATCGGCATGGAGGTCCTGCGGCAGCATCCGGGGCCCATCGACGCGGTGTTCATGCCCATCGGCGGCGGGGGCCTCGCCGCGGGCGTGGCCGCCTATATCCGGCACCTCCGGCCGGAAATCCGGCTCATCGGCGTGGAGCCCGTGGACTCGGACGCCATGCGCCGCTCCATCGAGGCAGGCTGCCCGGTGGAGCTCTCCGAAGTGGGCCTCTTCGCTGACGGCGTGGCCGTAAAGCGCGTGGGCGACGAGACCTTCGCGCTCTGCCGCGACCTGCTCGACGAGATCGTTACCGTTGATACGGACGCCATCTGCGCGGCCATCAAGGACATTTTCGAGGCCACGCGCGTGGTGGCCGAGCCCGCGGGCGCGCTCTCGCTCGCCGGCCTCAAGGCCTGGGCGGGGCGCGAAAACGCGCGCGACGCCACGCTCGTCGCCATTGTCAGCGGCGCGAACATGAATTTTGACCGCCTCGGCCATGTGGTGGACCGCTCGGAACTGGGCTCCGAGCGCGAGGCCCTGCTCGCCGTGACCATCCCCGAGCAGGTGGGGAGCTTCCGTCGCCTCTGCGCGGCCATCGGCAACCGCAACATCACCGAGCTCTGCACCCGCTTCGGCGACCCGGAAAACGGCCGCGTGCTCGTGGGCATCAAGACCCAGGGCAAGGCCGACGTGGCCGAGGCCATGGACGACCTGCGCGCCCAGGGCTTTGCGGTCATGGATTTGAGCGACAACGAGCTCGCCAAGCTGCACCTGCGGCACATGGTGGGGGGCAATGCGCCCCAGCTCGAGCACGAGCGCCTCCTGCGCTTCGCCTTCCCGGAACGCCCGGGGGCCCTCCGCAACCTCATGGACGCCATGCGCATGGAGTTCAGCATCACCCTCTTCCAGTACCGCTACCACGGCGCGGACTATGGCCGCGTGCTCATGGGCTTCGACGTGCCCGAGGAAAAACGCGCGGATTTCGAGGACTTCCTCGCGCGCGTCGCCGGCATGGGCTATCCGCACACGGACGAGACGGAAAACCCGGCCTACAGGATGTTCCTCGGCTGGCACGGCGCGGCCTGAAGCGCCACCCCGGATTTTCGCTCGACCTCGCGAGGGGAGTCCGCTATGCTTAACACCCGGATTTTCCACAGCAACCGCTTACCCAGCAAATGGCGTCATGCGCCCGGGGAGATGCCCATGAAAAGTCGTCTTTTGCCCCTGCTCGTTGCCCTAAGCATGGCCTGTCTTTCCGGGGCCGCGCTGGCCGCCGCCACGCCCGCCGTGCCCGAAGGCCCCATCGAGTTCAAGGGGGCCAAGAAAACCGTCATGTTCCCCCACTCGGCCCACGCCAAGGTTGAGTGCGTGGTCTGCCACCACAAGGTCAATGGCGAGCCCAATTTCCAGAAATGCGCCGCCTCTGGCTGCCATGACGACCTCACGGCCAAGAAGGGCGAGAAGAGCCTCTACTTTGTGGTGCACAACAAGGGCGCGGACCTGCGCCACCAGACCTGCCTCGCCTGCCACAGCAAGGTGGCGGAGGAAAAGCCCGACCTCAAGAAGGAACTCACGGGCTGTTCCAAGTCCAAGTGCCATCCCTAGGCGCGCTGGCTGCCGGCCGGCAGAGCGGCGGCCGGAATTTGCGTCGGGCGGCATAAACTGATAGGTTTTTTTGCCGTTCTCTTAAGGCGACTCCCCCGGGCTCCGCAAGGGCGCGGAAGCCGCCCTCATGCCTGTCGCGCCCGCGCGGCAGCGCCCGCACGCAAACCGCGAGGTTGCCATGGCTGCGCAAAATCCTCCCGTTCCCGATGAGAACGCGGATGACATCATTGACCTCACCGAACTGATCGAGCGGGGCGACGCCGCGCCCGCCGAGGCCGCCCCGCTCGATCAGTTCGGTGAGGTCAATGATGT
>CAMWTD010000202.1 GCA_947177085.1 uncultured Desulfovibrio sp. | reverse complement strand
CTTGGTGCGCCACCAGCCGAAGAAGATGCCGGCGATGAGCGCGCCGCCCGCCGTGGAGAGGCTGATGGGCACGTCCTTGATGGTCAGGGTCATGGCGCCCACGAGCGCGCCCACGAAGATGCACAGCGCGAGGAAGACCACGTCCGTCTGGTCGCTGGGCTTTTCCTCGTAGCCGATTTCAGGGCAGGCCGCCTGCACTTCCTGCGGCAGGCCCTCGATGGTGAGCATGTCGCCTTCCATGAGCTTGGTCTGCGCGAGTACCGGGATCTCGATGCCGTTGGACCTGTCGATGGAACCGATCATGATGCCGTACATCCACGGCTTGGCGCGCAGCTCGTCCACGGTGAGGCCGGCGGCCTTCTTGGAGACCATGACGCGCGTCTTTTCCACGGCGAAGGTCATGAGCTTGGCGTCGTCGATTTCCGGGCCGATCCAGCTTTCATCCTGGATGATGTACTCGTGCCGGCCGCTCAGGACCACCTCGTCGCCGAGCTTGACGACCATGTCCGGCGTGCTCTCGAGGATCTTGCCATTGGCGTCGCGCACACGTTCCACAAAGATGCGCCGCCCGAGCGTCTGGAAGTGGGCCTGGATCTGGGCCACGGTCTGCGGGATGGAGAAATGCTCCGCCGTCACCTTGTAGGCCCGGAACACGATGGGCTGGTTGCCGTCCACGAAGGCCGGGTCATTGGGCAGGTTGGAATGGTCAAGCTGCTGCTCCAGTTCCTTGGCCTGCTTGCGCACCTTCTCAAGGCCGCCGAGCATGATGGGGCCCAGGTTGCCCAAAATCCACGCCGAGCCGATAGTGCCGAACACATAGGTCACGGCGTAGCACACGGGCATCATCTCGTCCCAGTTCTTCGCTTCTTCGGGGGTGATGGTTCCCGCGTTGAGCACGGACTGGATGGTGTCCGTACCGATGCCGATGACCGCCGAGATGGTCTGCGCGCCGGAGAAAAGCCCGGTGGCGATGCCCGCGTTATAGCCCATGAACTTGGCGCAGGCCCAGGTCACGGCAAGGCAGATGCCGCAGAGCACCACGGCGAAGATGACCTGCTTGATGCCCTGGCCCCGGATGGCGCTCACGAACTGGGGGCCGCAGCGATAGCCGATGGCGAACAGGAAGATAAGGAAGAAGAGGGACTTGAGCGGCGCGCCGATGGGCACATGGAACACCGCGCCGACCACGACGCCGATGAGCAGCACGGACGTGACCACGCCGAGGCTCAGGGACTTGTAGCGGAACTTGCCGAACCAGAAACCGAGGCCGATGGTGAGAAAAATGGGGATCGAGGGATATTCCCTGAAGGTCGCCTGTATCCACTCCCAGAGCCAGTCCATAAAGTACCTCTTAACCTGTATGATTTTAAGCACTGCGCCGTCCGGGAGAGATGCAGAAGGTAGTTGACGGCGCCGCCATTTGCCGCTAAATTATTTCCAGAAAAAATTTGCCCTCCTTGTTCCGGCTTCCGCCCGGGCCCGCTGCCTCTTGGCAAAGGGGCCGAAAAGCGGGGGTCTGTCAGGCCGCCCTGCCGCACTTGGTGCGGGTCTTTTCGTGCGGCCAAATCCAGACTGCGCCTTTTTTTCAACTCTTGCAAGGTTTTAATGCCCGCCATTTCCGGCCGCGGGCCTTTTCGCGGTCTGTGCCGCGCCGCGAAAGGCGCGCCACGCAAGGGCGTGAAGGCTCTCCGGCGACGCAAGAAATTTCTTTTTAAGGCGCGGGGGGTAAAACCCTTGCGGCGGGATCAGCACTGAAAGAGCCCCGGGGCATCTCCGCCCGGGGCTCTTTTGCGTGCGCGGCGCGCAGCCTTTTCGTTTCAGCCCCGCAGGGGCGCGGGACGCGGGACGGGCCGCCGCCGGGCGATTCCGCTCAATCCCGGATTAGCTCGATGCCTTCCGCAAGGTCCCGGTTGCGGCTGTAGAGCTTTTCCTCCGCATTGTTCCAGTGCTCGTGCACGCCGAGGCTGCCGGGATTGGCCCCGTGGCCGTCGGTGTATTTCGTGCCCGAGGGCGGCGCGGCGAGCAGGGCCGCCTCGTGCAGGTAGTTCTCCATGCCGCTGTTGTCGCGCATATTGCCGTTGTGCCGCCGCATGTTGGGCTCGCTCACGAGGAAGTCCGCGCCCACGGAGTCGATGGCCACCGGGTCCTGCGAGAAAAAGAGGCTCGAAGCGGGCTTGCCGTTGAAAGGCGGCATTTCCCAGGCCGCGTTTTCCGGAGAAATCGTCACCGTCTCGCTGGGCGCGGTAATGAGGCCGTCCAGCATCCAGAGAATGGTCTTGCCGCCGATCTCCTTGCGCGCCATGAGGTCCGCCAGCACGGAATAGTCGCCCATCCGCCCGTTGATGATGTTGGGGTGCAGCCCGGCCGCCGCGGGCGTGACCCGACGCTCCGCATTGATGAAAGTGCCGAAATGGTTCTTGCCGCCAAGGGTGAGGCCCCAGGAGTGGCCCTTGAGGTTGGCGAGATTGATGAGGTAATCCGCCTCGGTGAGGCAGGTAGGGAAATAGGTGGGGATGCCGTCCACCGCCCCGGCCCACTCGATGCGGGCCTTTTCGTCGGCCACGGCGTCGTCCGCCATGCCGGGATGCCGGTAGCTGAAGCGCACGCCGGCAAGGTCGCCCCCGGTGCAGAGCTTGCGCATGTGGTCGGGGAAGATGCGGCAGGTGTCGAACACCACGATGTCTTCGGGGCGCACACCGCCGTCGCGCACCAGCGAGCGCAGCAGGCTCCGGAGCAGGAGCGGGTTGCCGTAGCTCACGCCGAACTCGCCGTGCGGGTCGTCGTTGTTCTCGCCCGCGCCGTTCATGTTCACCTTGATGGCGATTTTCTGGCCGGGCCTGTAGCCCCCTTCCTTGCCGTTTTTGGCATTGCGCCAGGCGAAGAGCGCGTTCCACGCCTTTTGGGGCGTGTCCTCCCCGGTGAGGCGCATGAGGCCCTTGCGCGTCATGGCGAGCACGCGCTCCGCATCAAAATTTTCCGGCTTCCACCAGAAATCCATGCCGCTCCAGTGAACGGCCTCGGGGTCATGCGTCCAGACCACGCGGCCCGGGTGGATGCCCTGGCCCGTGCCCAGCGGCGCGTGAGGGGGGAACAGCGGGGCAGCCTCCGCCGCCCGCGCGCCGGACGCTTCGCCGGCTGTCAAAAGCCCCATGGTGATGATGCCGCTCTTGAGAAAATTCCTGCGCGTGAGCATCCTCCCCTCCTTCCACCTTTTCCACGCCCGCTCTCCGGGTGACATCCGTCACCACCCTGATTATTGCCGATGAAAGAGCAGCCAGCCGGGTGTTTCCAGCGCCGGGCCCGCGGCGAGGAGCCGCGGGGGAACCTTTGCAAGATCGCCGCGCGGCACGAGCAGCCAGGGCGCGCCCGAAAGCTCCCAGGCCCTGGCGAGGCCGTCCGGCTCCTCATGCAGCGCGGTCTCGATGGCGAACCACCTGCGCGAGGCTGCAAGTTCCTTGTTGTAAAAGAATGAATAGCCGTCCTTGAACGCATGCGCCAGGGGACGCCGGGCCACATAGCGCAGCGGCATCTGGTCCACCGGGCAGAAGACGGCCTCCCGGGGGGGGACGAGGCGGGCCACGGCGGCCACAAGGGCTTTCTCGCCCTCCGCTTCCCGGATCAGTTCCCGGGCCTGCGTGGAGAGGGGCAGGCCGCACATCTCTTCCAGCGCGGTCCTCACGGCAAGATGCTGCCGGTCCTGATTGAGCAGCATGAGGGCGCAAAAGGTGATGCCGAGGATGGCGCGCCTTTGCCATTTGCCCGTGTAGCAGGCGCAGGCCGCGATGATCATCAGCCACGCGAGGGGAATGAGAAAGCGCAGCCCGCGCACGAGCTCGTGCCCCATGCTCAGGCGGCCGAAATCCGGGGCCAGCAGCGGCTCCAGCCATGCCAGCAGGGCCACGGCGCCAAGCCCGGGCAGCAGCGCGGGGACGAGGCGCACAAGGCCCGCAAACCGCGCGTGGCCCGCATGACGCACGGCGAACCAGCAGGCCGTCCCGGTGAGGGTGAGGAAAAAGAGCGGCGCGGGCGGGGTGAAGGCCTTCAGCAATTTTGGCCAGAAATCCGTAAAATCCTTTTCCCAGCGGAAGGCCTGCATTTCCCGGAAAAAGGCCAGGTCCTCCGCCGAAAAGCTCGCGCCCTGCGAAAGCGATGGCGAAAGGAAGATACAGACGGGCACAAGAAAGGCCGCGAGGCACAGGGCCAGGTTCAGCCC
>CAMWTD010000201.1 GCA_947177085.1 uncultured Desulfovibrio sp. | reverse complement strand
TCGGAATAGTCCATGTCCAGCTTGAAGTGCTGGAGCATGAGGTTGATGTCCGGGGCGCGGTCATCCAGCGGCGGCTCGTTGATGATGGGGCGGAAGATGGCCACGTTGCGCATGGTGCGCGTGAGCATCTGCATGGCGCCCAGGGCGATGGCGCTCTTGCCGGTGGTGGGCCCGGTGGCGGTGACATAGAGGGCGTTGTGTTTCATGGAACCTCCTTGCGGACGGGGCGCGCCCGGGGCGGGTTGAGCCCGGAAGCGCCGTGCGCCCGGCCGTGTGGCCCGCCGGGGCGTGCGCCCTTGCGGGGCAAAAGCGCGAAAACCGGCTGCGCGGGGCTTGGTGCGCCCCGGCCCGGTTTTCGGAAGTTGTGCCACTCGCTCCCGGGGCGCGGCGCTCGACCGCGCCCCGGGGCGCATGCGCCCGCTCCGGGCCCCCAGGGGGCCCGGAAACGGGGTAAGGGCTCTGGTTACGCCTCTTCCTTGCCGGGCCAGGTGCCGGGGAAGGGCAGGTCGGCCAACTGCTTGTAGAGGGCGTAGCGCTGGGCATAGGCGTCGGCGAGATCCTGCTTGAGGACCTTGGAGATCTCGGGCCGGGTCTTGTCCAGCGAGGCGTAGCGGTTCTCGCCTTCCAGGAAGGCAGTGAAGTCGCCCGTGGGGGCCTTGCTGTCGAGCTGGAAGGGGTTCTTCTGTTCCTTGGTGGCCAGGTCCGGATTGTAGCGGTAGAGCGGCCAGTAGCCGATCTGCACGGCCGTCTTGGCTTCCAGCATGCTCATGCCCATGCCCTTCTTGAGGCCCTGGTTGATGCAGGGGGCGTAGGCGATGATGAGCGAGGGGCCCTTGTAGGCTTCGGCTTCGCGGAAGGCCTTCAAGGTCTGCTGCATGTCCGCGCCCATGGCGATGGAGGCCACGTACACATAGCCGTAGGTCATGGCCATGCGGCCGAGGTCCTTCTTGCCGGTGCGCTTGCCCGCGGCGGCGAACTGCGCCACCGCGCCGAGCGGCGTGGCCTTGGAGGACTGGCCGCCGGTGTTGGAGTACACCTCGGTGTCCATGAGCAGCACGTTGATGTCCGCGCCGCTCGCGAGCACATGGTCGAGGCCGCCGTAGCCGATGTCATAGCCCCAGCCGTCGCCGCCGAAGATCCAGACGCTCTTCTTGGTGTAGAGGTCGTCCATGTCCCAGAGGTCCGCGGCCAGGGGGCTGTCAAAGCCGTCGAGACGGCCCATGATCATCTCGCCATACTTGCGGGAGCCCTCGGCGTCGTCCTTGTTGTCGAGCCAGCCCTGCAGGGCTTCCTTGAGCTCGGGCGAGGCGGCCTTGTCCTCGAGGGCGGCCTTGACGATGGAGGCGAGGCGGTTGCGGCGCGAGAGGTAGGCCTCCTCGATGCCGTAGCCGTATTCGGCCGCGTCCTCAAAGAGGGAGTTGCCCCAGGCCGGGCCGAAGCCGTCCTTGCGGTTGGCGCAGTACGGGGTGGTCGGCGAGGAAGCGCCCCAGATGGAGGAGCAGCCCGTGGCGTTGGCCACGAGCATTCGCTCGCCGAAGAGCTGGGTGAGCACCTTGACATAGGGCGTTTCGCCGCAGCCGCCGCACGCGCCCGAGAACTCCTGCAAAGGCTGCTGGAGCTGCGAGCCCTTGACCGTGTCGCGCGGCAGGATGTCGTCCTTGAGGGAGATGTGCTCTTCCGCGAACTCGAGGTTGGCCTTCTGCGCGGCAAGCTGGGTGGCCAGCGGCTCCATGACGAGGGCCTTCTCCTTGGCCGGGCACACGTTGGCGCAGGAGCCGCAGCCGAGGCAGTCCTCGGGGTAGACCTGGATGCGCAGCTTGAGGCCCTTCAGGTCCTTGCCGATGGCGTCCTTGGTGACGAAGGTCGCGGGCGCGTCCTTGAGCTCCTCCTCGGTGGCGAGGATGGGCCGGATGGCCGCGTGCGGGCACACGAAGGAGCACTGGAAGCACTGGATGCAGTTGCCCACCTGCCATTCGGGGATCTTGATGGCAACGCCGCGCTTTTCGCAGGCCGCCGTGCCCACGGGCATGAAGCCGGCCGGGTCCATGGCGGAGACGGGCAGCTTGTCGCCCTGCTGGGCCAGGATGGGCCGCACGATGTCGCGGACGTATTCGTCGTCATGCGGATGCGTGACCACCGCGCCCTCGGTGGTGTCGGCCCAGGACTCGGGATACTTGATTTCCACGAGGGCCGGGGCGGTCTGCTCCACGGCGGCGATGTTCATGTTCACGACCTTGTCGCCCTTGAGGCCGTAGGTCTTCTTGATGGAGGCCTTGAGCAGGTCCACGGCCTGCTCGAAGGGGATGACGTTGGCGAGCTTGAAGAAGACCGTCTGCATGATCATGTTGATCCTGCCGCCGAGGCCCACTTCCTGCGCCACCTTCACCGCGTCGATGTTGTAGAACTTGAGCTTCTTGCGGGCGATCTTGCGCTTCATGGCCGCGGGAAGCTGCTTTTCCATGTCCTCGAGGGTCCAGTTGGAGTTGAGGACGAAGGTCGCGCCGTCCTTGATGCCCTCGAGCAGGTCGTACTCGGTGACATAGGCCTGCTTGTGGCAGGCGATGTAGTCGGCCTGGGTGATAAGGTAGGCGGCGGTGATGGGCTTCTTGCCGAAACGCAGGTGCGAGACCGTGAGGCCGCCGGACTTCTTGGAGTCATAGGCGAAATAGGCCTGGGCGTAGAGGTCCGTGTTGTCGCCGATGATCTTCACGGCCTGCTTGTTCGCGCCCACCGTGCCGTCCGAGCCGAAGCCGAAGAACTTGCACTGCACCGTGCCGGCGGGCACGGTGTCGAGCTCCTCGTCCACTTCGAGGGACAGGTGGGTCACGTCGTCGGTGATGCCCACGGTGAAGTGGTTCTTGGGCTGGAGCGACTTCATGTTGTCGAACACGGCCTTGGCCATGCCGGGCGTGAAGTCCTTGGAGCCCAGGCCGTAGCGGCCGCCCACGATGGTCGGGGCCTCGCCCTTTTCGAGGAAGGCCGTGCACACGTCCTGGTAGAGCGGCTCGCCCTGCGCGCCGCGCTCCTTGGTGCGGTCGAGCACGGTGAGGCAGGTGACGCTGGCCGGGATGGCGCGCAGCAGATGCTCGGCGGAGAAGGGCCGGAACAGGCGCACCTTCACGAGGCCCACGCGCTCGCCGAGCTTCTCGTTGAGGTAGTTGACGGTCTCCTCGATGACCTCACAGGACGAGCCCATGCTGATGATCACGCGGTCGGCCTCGGGGTGGCCCACATAGTCGAAGAGGTGATAGCGACGCCCGGTGATGGACTCCACCTTCTTCATGTTCTCGGCCACGATGGCGGGCACGGCGTCATAATAGAGGTTGCAGGCCTCGCAGTTCTGGAAATAGATGTCCGGGTTCTGGGCCGTGCCGCGGATGCTCGGGTGCTCCGGGTTCATGGCCGCGGCGCGGAACTCGGCCACCTTGTCCCAGTTCACGAGGCCGGGGATGTCCTTGTAGTCGATGACTTCGATCTTCTGCACTTCGTGCGAGGTGCGGAAGCCGTCAAAGAAGTGGCAGAAGGGCAGGCTCGCGTCGATGGCCGAGAGATGGGCCACGAGGGCGAGGTCCATGCATTCCTGCACCGAGGCGGAGCAGAGGAAGTTGAAGCCGGTCTGGCGGCAGGCCATGACGTCCTGATGGTCGCCGAAGATGGAGAGCGCGTGGCTCGCCAGGGCGCGCGCCGACACATGGAAGACGCCGGGCAAAAGCTCGCCGGCGATCTTGTACATGTTCGGGATCATGAGCAAAAGGCCCTGCGAGGCCGTGTAGGTGGAGGTGAGGCTGCCGCCGGCGAGCATGCCGTGCACCGCGCCGGCCGCGCCCGCCTCGGACTGCATCTCGCGCACCGTGACCTTTTCGCCGAGGACGTTGACCTGCCCGTGGGCGGCCAGCTCGTCCATGACCTCGCCCATGACCGAGGAAGGCGTGATGGGATAGATGGCCGCCGTTTCCGACAGCGCATAGGCAATATGCGCGGTGGCGTTATTGCCGTCCATGGTTTTCATTTTCGCCATCTTGAGTCCTCCTTGGCGCTCACGCGCCACTGGTTTGCCGAAACCTTCCCCGGGCGCCCCACGGCGGAGCGGCCGGCAATTTCCTTCGCCTGCCGCCGTGGCGGCCGGTTGTGCCCGAAATTTTGCCAAAGTGTAGCCCATTTGCCCCCTAGCGTCCAGCTAAAGCCGGCCGGCGCGGGCGCGCCGCGAGGAGTGGAAAGGCCACTACCACAAA
>CAMWTD010000200.1 GCA_947177085.1 uncultured Desulfovibrio sp. | reverse complement strand
AGCCGGGTGCAGCCCCGGCTTGCCGCCGCCTCCTGGGCGAGCTCAAGCAGGCTCATGGCCACGGACATTTCGTGCATGGAACAGGCTAGCCCAATCGTGCTTCCGCGTAAAGGGAGCTTGCGGCAAAAACCTGATTTTCGTGCCACGCGCCCTGTGGCCAATGCGCGGGACGCCCCGGCGGCAATCTTGCTATTTGGGGCGAATAATGTACATTTCAGCCATGCGACAGCCCAGATACCTTGGCGTCTATTCCGAGCGGCCCGGCGCGGGCGCGCCCAGCGGCGGCAAAAGGGGCCACGCGCCGCGCTTCTTTGTCTGGGAGCTCTCCCCGGCGGACTACGCCATCCAGGAGCTGGACGGCGCGCTTGAGCCCAATTCCCGCGTGCGGCTCATCAGCGCGGGGCGCCTGCAGAGCGGCTTCCAGCTCGAGCCCTCCATCCTGGTCGCGCCCATCACGCTGCCCGACATCGCGAGCGCCGAGCGCGAGCCCGACACGGCGGACGCGGCGGCCCCGCGCATGGCTGCGGAGCTCAATGACGACACCCTGCGCGAGCTCGAGATCGCCCGCCGGGCCAAGCAGGTAGAGAACGACCTGCGCGGCAGCTTCCGCAAGGCCATCCGCGGGCTCGGTCGCCCGCGCGAGCGCGAGGCATCCCTGGCGGCGCTGGAACAGATCGCCGAGACCACCGACGGCATCGTCCCCGCCCATAAGCACATGTTCCGCGATTTCGGCGTCACCCTGCGCAAGAAGGACCTGCCGGAGATCGCCCTGCGCTGCGGGCTGCGCGTGCTCGAGCTTTCGCCCGACGACGACCACGGGCATTTCAATCTCGCGCGCATCCTCTGCGCGCTCGGGGCGTGGGACCAGGCGGCCGCCCATGTGGAAAAGGCCATGCGCCTTGACGGCGCGGAGCCGGTCTATCCACGCCTGCTCGCCCACATCCGGCGCGAGTCCCGCCGGCCGTCCGGGGCGGCGCACAAAACCCGGAAAGCGGGGGCGGCCTGACCCTTTGCCCGCCCCAGCCTGTTACGGCGCTTTGCGCCGGAGAACGAGGAGCCTCACGGCATGAACAAGACCATTTTCTTTCTTATCCTGGCGGTGTGCATCCTGGGCATGGCGCTCATCCTGCTCAACCAGCGCCTGGGACGCGCCCCGGAACCGCGGCCCACGGCCAGAAGCGAGCAGACGGTGGTTGCCGACACGCCCATGACCGAGCCCGCGCCTGAATATCCCGTGCCCGCCCCTTCGCCCGCGCCCTCACTGACGCCCTCACTGGCGCCCTCACTGGCGGAGGACGCGCCGCGGCTGCCCGACGCCCTGCCCCGAGCCGTGGAACGCGCGGCCGAGAGCGAGCGCGAGGCTTCAGCGGCGGCGGCCGCCGCCCTGGCCGTGGAGCAGAAGGAGGCCAGTGCGGCCCTGCACGGCGCGCCGGCCGCCCCCACACCCCAGGACATCCCGACGCCTCCGGCCGCTGCCCCGGCCCCGCCGGCGCAGCCCAAGGCGGCGGCCGCGCCCCCCAGGGAAACGGCCCCGCGCCCGGCCGCGGAGACGCCGCGCCAGCCCGCGCAGGACCGCGCCGCCGCCCCGGCCAAAAAGGGCGGCGCGCAGGAAAAGGCCTCGGGCACGCGCGCCATCACGCGCTTTGTGGTCTTCGCCCGGGACAACGGGGCCACGGTGCGCCTCACGGGCAATGGCCCCCTGCGCTACAAGAGCATGAACCTCGAAAATCCCGACCGCGTGGTGCTGGACCTCGAGGGCGACTGGGAGGTCAAGGCCCCGGCCGTGCCCAAGAACCCGCTGGTGAGCGCCGTGCGCGTGGGCGACATGGACGGCCGCACCCGCATCGTCATCGACCTCAAGGGCAAGCCCCGCACGGCCCGCGTCATCCCGGCCAAGACCGGTGACGGCGTGGATGTGCGCGTGGACCAGTAGCCCGTTCGCGCGTCAAACCGCCGCCGAGACAACAGAGGCGGGGCCTTGCGCCCCGCCTCTTTCATTGTCCGCCCTGCCCCGCCTTCACGCCCCGGTCCAGCGGCGCAAGAATTCGCCGGCGCTCCCGCCTTCATCAAGATGGCGCAAAAGCGCGCTGCCGAAGACGGCCGCATCGGGCCGGGCCTCCGCCGGCAACGCGTCAAGCTGTTCCGGACGGCTCAGGCCGAAGCCCAGGGCCAGCGGCAACGCGCTGGCGCGCCGGGCCCGGCCCATGGTCGCGGCCACTTGCGGGGCCAGCGCCGCGCGCTCGCCCGTGACGCCCATGACCGACACCACATACATATAGCCTTCCCCGGCCCGGGCGCATTCCGCCATGCGCTCCTCGCTGGTATTGGGCCCCACCAGCGGAATGAGCGCCAGCCCCTGCGCCGCCAGCGCCTCGCGCACGGGCCCGGCCTCCTCATTGGGCACGTCAGGGATGATGCAGCCGGAAACCCCGGCCCTGGCCGCGTCCCGGGCGAGGCGGTCCAGCCCGTAGCTCAGGAAGGGATTGAGGTAGCCCATGAGCACCAGGGCGGCGTCGCCCGCGCGCGGCTTTGCGCGGCCTTCGCGGCGGTCCGCCAGCTCGGCCAAAAGGTCCTCCAGCCGGAAGCCCGCCTCGAGCACCCGACGCGAGGCATCTTCCACCACGGGGCCGTCGGCCACGGGGTCGGAAAAAGGCACGCCAATCTCGATGATGTCCGCGCCGCCCGCGTCCAGCTCGTCAAAGGCGGTCCAGAAGCGTGCCCTGTCGGGAAAATGCGCGGTGAGGAAGGGGATGAGCGCCGGACGCCCCTTGGCGTTGGCTTCCCGGATCTTTGCTTCAAGCGTGTGCATGGCTGTTCTCCCGCGCGGCCAGGGCCGCCTCGATGATGTCCATATCCTTGTCGCCGCGCCCGGAGAGATTGACCACCACCTGGTCCCCGGGCTTGAATTCCCCGGCGTGGCTGAGGACCCAGGCGAGGGCGTGCGAGGATTCCAGCGCGGGCAGGATGCCCTCGGCCCGGCAGAGACGCCCCAGGGCGTCGAGGGCCTCGCCGTCGGTGATGATGTCGTAGCGGGCGCGCCCGCTTTCGCGCAAATAGGCGTGCTCCGGCCCCACGCCGGGATAGTCCAGCCCGGCGGAAATGGAACCCGAGGGCTCCACCTGGCCCTCCCCGGTCTGGAGCAGGAGCGAGCGGCTGCCGTGCAGCACGCCCGGGCGGCCGAGATTGAGCGAGGCGCAGTTGAGGCAGCCCGGCTCGCCGCTGCCCCCGGCCTCCACGCCGATGATGGCCACTTCCGCGTCCTCCACAAAGGGATGGAACATGCCGATGGCGTTGGAGCCGCCGCCCACGCAGGCCACCACGGCGGTGGGCAGCCGCCCGGTGAGCTCCAGCATGCGGGCGCGCGTCTCGCGGCCGATGACGCTCTGGAATTCGCGCACGAGCAGCGGGAAGGGATGCGGCCCGGCCGCCGTGCCGAAGCAGTAGTGCGTATCCTCCTGCCGGGCGATCCACACGCGCAGCGCGGCATTGATGGCGTCCTTGAGGGTGCGGCTGCCGCTCTCCACGGCATGGACCTCAGCCCCCAAAAGCCGCATCCGGCGCACATTGGCCGACTGGCGCTCCACATCCTCCGCGCCCATGTAGACCGCGCACTCCATGCCGAGGCGCGCGGCCGCGGCCGCGGTGGCCACGCCGTGCTGCCCGGCCCCGGTCTCGGCTACGAGGGCGCGCTTGCCCATGCGTTTGGCGAGCAGGGCCTGCCCCAGGGTGTTGTTGATCTTGTGCGCCCCGGTGTGGAGCAGGTCCTCGCGCTTGAGCCAGAGGTCGAAGCCGAGCTCGCGCGAGAGCGTGGGGCAGTGCGTCAGCGGCGTCTCGCGGCCCGCGTAGTCGTGAAGAAGGGCGCCCAGCTCCTCCTGGAAGGAGGGGGTGGGCAGGATGTCGCGCATGGCCGCCTCCACCTCCTCCAAGGGGGGCATGAGCAGCTCGGGCACGAAACGGCCCCCGAATTCGCCGAAATATCCTTTCCTCATGGTTTTTCCCCAAGGTTCCCGGCTGCGGCGGCCACGGCGGCCGCCAGCAGGTCCGGGGATTTTTTGCCCGGCGCTTCCTCCACGCCGGAATTGAAGTCAAGGCCGTCGGGCGCGCAGGCCGCCACGGCGGAGGCCGCATTGAGGGGCGTGAGGCCCCCCGCCAGGAGCCAGGGGCGCGGCGACGAGAGCCCCGCAAGCCGGGTCCAGTCCTGGGGGCGGCCGCTGCCCCCACCCATCTTGCCCGCTTCGAGCAGGAACCAGGCGCACGCCCCGGC
>CAMWTD010000199.1 GCA_947177085.1 uncultured Desulfovibrio sp. | reverse complement strand
CTCTCCGCATTGTCCTGGGCCGCGCTTTGCCCGGCGGTGTCCGGCTCGGCTTCAGCGGGGGCCTTGCGCTTTTTGCCAAAGGCCGCGGCCACCCAGATGCTCGCCTCATAGAGGAGGAGCATGGGGCAGGCCATGAGCAGTTGCGAGACCACGTCCGGCGGCGTGAGGATGGCCGCGAGGATGAAGATGCCCACAATGGCGTAGCGCCGCCCCTTGCGCATCATGGCGGCGGTGAGAATGCCCATGCGCGCGAGGAAGAGCGTGAAGATGGGCATCTCGAAGATCAGACCGAAGGCGATGAGCAGCTTGAGCACAAAGCTCAGGTAGTCGCTCACCTTGGGCGTGACGACGATGTCGGGCGTGGAAAAGCTCACGAAAAAGCTGAAGGCGAAGGGAAAGACGATGAAATAGCAGAAGGCCCCGCCGGCGATGAAAAAGACGGCTGAGAGAAAGGCGATGGGCAGGATGTGGCGCTTTTCCTCGTCATAGAGGCCCGGGGAAACAAAGGCCCATATCTGGTAGAAGATGGCCGGGCTCGCCAAAAAGACCCCCCCCACGAAGGCGATATACATGCGGGTGAAAAAGGCCTCGGGCAGGGTGGTGTACTGGGCGTGCGTGCCGGGCGGTAGCACGGCGAGCAGGGGCTGGATAAGAATGTCGAAAATGGGGTCCACCACGGCCCAGCACACGCCGAAGCCGATGCCCACGGCGATGCAGCAGCGCACGAGGCGCCCGCGCAGCTCGGTGAGGTGGTCCATGAGGCCCATGGGCTCGCCGCCCGCATCAGGGTGGGCGTCCTGACCGTCAGCCGCTGCCGGGGCCGGCGCTCCTGGCTGTGGGGCCGGGGTTTCGCCCGGGTCGGATACCCCAGGGGAGGAATCTGGCGGGGACGGCGGGCCGCCAGCGCCGGGGTCGGCATCGGGCCGCCATTCCGGGCCGGAAAAGGATGTCTCGAAAGGGGCCGGACCTTCCGGCGGCCGAGTGTCGCTCATGCGCGCGGACCGTCCGCTGGCGGAGTGGGGGAAGCCGCTTTGTCGGTCACGGGAGCGGGATCGTTTTCTGGCGCGGTGCCGTGCGTTGCGGCTTCGGCCTCGGCCCGGGCCCTGGCGAGGGCTTCGGCGAGCGGGCTGCCTTCGGGCGGGTTCAGGGCGTCCGCCTCGTCGGCGGCTGCCGTGGCTTCAGGCGCGGGCTGCGCCGATGCCGTTTTTTCCGCGGCCGCTGGGCCGGCAGCCTCCTTGCGGCGGCGCGCCGCCTCCTGTTCGCGCAGGTCGGCCTCGGCGGATTCGGCATTGAGGGTGCGCTGAAAATCCGTGGAGACGCGCCTAAATTCCCCCATGGCCTTGCCGAGGCTGCGGGACACCTTGGCGAGGCTCTTGGGCCCGAGCACGATGAGCGCCACCAGGAGGATGACGAGAAGCTCGGTGCTGCCGATGCCAAACATGGTGGCCCCCTATTCCCACTCGATGGTGCTGGGCGGCTTGGAGGAGATGTCGTAGACCACGCGGTTGACGCCCTTGACCTCGCTGATGATGCGCCCGGAGATGCGCGCGAGCAGCTCGGGCGGCAGACGCGACCAGTCCGCGGTCATGGCGTCCACGCTGTCCACCACGCGCAGGGCGATGACGTTCTCATAGGTGCGGCCGTCGCCCATGACGCCCACGGTGCGCAAGGGCAGAAGCACGGCGAAACCCTGCCAGACCCTGCGATACCAGCCCGAGGCCCGGAGCTCCTCCTGCACGATCCTGTCCGCGCGGCGCAGGATGTCGAGCCTGTCCTCGCGCACCTCGCCGAGCACGCGGATGGCGAGGCCCGGCCCCGGGAAGGGATGCCGCCAGACGATGGAATCCGGCATGCCGAGCTCCGCGGCCACCTTGCGCACCTCGTCCTTGAAGAGCTCGCGCAGGGGCTCGATGAGCGCGAGCTTCATGGTTTCGGGCAGGCCCCCCACATTGTGGTGGCTCTTGATGACCGCGCTCGGCCCCTTGTGCGACACGGACTCGATGACGTCGGGATAGAGCGTGCCCTGGGCGAGAAAGTCCACCTGCGGGAGTTTCTCGGCCTCTTCCTGGAAGATGTCGATGAAGGCGTGGCCGATGATCTTGCGCTTCTTTTCCGGGTCTTCCACGCCCTTGAGCAGGGTAAGGAAGCGCTCGCGCGCGTCCACCACGGTCAGGTTGAGTTGGAAATGCTCGCGCAGGAAGGTGGCGACCTCCTCTGCCTCATTGAAGCGCAGAAGGCCGTTGTCCACAAAGATGCAGTGCAGCCGGTCGCCGATGGCCCGCTGGAGCAGCGCCGCCACCACGGTGGAGTCGATGCCCCCGGAAAGCGCGCAGACCACGTGCCTGTCGCCCACCTTTTCCCGGGCCTCGGCCACGGCGCGCTCCACAAAGGAGGCCATGGTCCAGTCCGGGGCGCAGTTGGCCACCTTGAAAAGGAAGTTTTCGAGCATCTGCTCGCCGTCCACGCTGTGGTGGACCTCGGGATGGAACTGTACGGCGTAGATCTTGCGGGACTCGTCGGCCATGGCGGCTATCTCGAGGGTCTGGGTGCTTCCCGTCACCGTGAAGCCCGGCGGCACGGCCGCCACCTTGTCGCCGTGGCTCATCCACACGCGCGTGGGGGCCGCGCGGTCAAGGCCGGTCCAGAGGGCGCAGGACGCGGTCATGGTGAGTTCGGCCGGCCCGTATTCCCGCGTGAGGGACTGCGCGAGCTCGCCGCCGAGCTCCTGCGCGATGAGTTGCATGCCGTAGCAGATGCCGAGCACGGGAACGCCAAGCTCAAGCAGCCCGGGGTCCAGCTTCGGCGCGTCCTTTTCGCCCACGCTGGCCGGGCCGCCGGAAAGGATGATGGCCGAGGGCCGCATGGCCGCCACTTCCGCGGCGGGCGTGACGCAGGAATGGATCTCGGAATAGACGCCCGCCTCGCGCGTCCTGCGGGCGATAAGCTGCGTGACCTGCGAGCCGTAGTCAATGATGATGGCCTTGGAGTGCGGCATACGATTCCCGTTGCTTGTGGCGCGGCCGTGCGGGGCTGCCTTGCGCCGCGCCCTAGTTCTCTATGCGGTAGTTGGGCGCTTCCTTGGTGATGACCACGTCGTGCACATGGCTTTCGCGCAGGCCGGCCGCCGAGATCTCGCAGAAGGTGGTGTTGCGGAAAAGGTCGTCCAGGTTGTGCGCGCCCACATAGCCCATGCCGGACCTGAGGCCGCCCATGAGCTGGTACACGGCCTCCATGACCGGGCCGCGATAGGGCACGCGGCCCACGATGCCCTCAGGGACGAGCTTCTTGCTCTTTTCCTGAAAATAGCGGTCGGAACTGCCTTCCTTCATGGCGTCGATGGAGCCCATGCCGCGATAAATCTTGTAGGTGCGGCCCTGATAGAGGATGGTCTCGCCCGGGCTTTCCTCCGTGCCCGCGAAGAGCGAGCCGATCATCACCGAGTGCGCGCCCACCACCAGCGCCTTGACGATGTCGCCGGAAAACTTGATGCCGCCGTCGGCGATGCAGCAGCGGTCCATCTCGCGCGCGGCGCGGCCGCCGTCCATGACCGCCGTGACCTGCGGCACGCCCACGCCGGCCACGATGCGCGTGGTGCAGATGGAGCCGGGGCCGATGCCCACCTTGACCGCGTCCGCGCCGGCCTCGAGGATGGCGCGCGCGCCCTCGTAGGTGGCCACGTTGCCCGCGATGAGCTGGCAGTTGGGGAAGCTCGCCTTGACGTTGCGGATGGCGTTGAGCACGTTGACGGAATGGCCGTGCGCCGAATCCAGCACCAGCACGTCGGCCCCGGCCTCGAGCAGCTGCGCCGCGCGCGCCTCGGAATCCTTGCCGATGCCGATGGCCGCGCCCACGCGCAGGCGGCCGTTGGCGTCCTTGCAGGCGTTGGGGTATTTCTGGACCTTGTCGATGTCTTTCATGGTGATGAGGCCGCGCAGGCGCTTGTCCGCATCCACCACGAGGAGCTTCTCGATGCGGTGCTCGTGCAGATGGCGCTTGGCCTCGTCGAGCGAGGTGCCGAGCGGCACGGTGATGAGGCGCTCGCTCGTCATCACGTCGGCCACGCGCACGGCGCTGGCGTCCTCCACGAAGCGCACGTCGCGGTTGGTGAGGATGCCCACCAGCTTGTCGCCGTCCACCACGGGGAGGCCGGAAACGCGGAAATCGCGCATGAGGTCCAGCGCTTCCTGCACGCTCTGGCCGGAAGCGATGGTCACCGGGTCGAGGATCATGCCGCTTTCGCTTTTCTTGACGCGCTCGACCTCAAGG
>CAMWTD010000198.1 GCA_947177085.1 uncultured Desulfovibrio sp. | reverse complement strand
TCCGTAAAATTTTTCACATAGCATTTTTCATGGATTTTCAGCATATTACACAGGAAACTTTTCCAGCCAACCGCATAAAGCCCTGAAACCCTGCTGACAAAAAATACTTCGCCTGCTATGCTTGCGAAGAAAAGCGCATTAACCCGTCTATCTTCATTCAGGCATGTCGCGTGGCATGGCGGGCTCAGTGTTCCGCTTCTTTGAGGGAGGGCTGCGGATTATGGATGTTGGCCGACAACTGTACCACTTTCTTCTTGCAGGCAGCGAGGCTTATGCCCGCTGGGATTATGAAGTCTCCACCTCCATCCTTAAAAGCCGCAAAAAACTGCTTGTGGTGCTCGCGCTCGCCACGCCCGTCCTTCTCTGCTGTATTGCGGAGGCGTACACGCCCCACGAGATTC
Source organism: uncultured Desulfovibrio sp. (assembly GCA_947177085.1). Taxonomy (GTDB): domain Bacteria; phylum Desulfobacterota; class Desulfovibrionia; order Desulfovibrionales; family Desulfovibrionaceae; genus Desulfovibrio. The sequence continues at coordinate 3,938 of CAMWTD010000198.1, read as the reverse complement.
TCGGCGGCCACGCGGCCTATGCCCCGGCCTTCTACACCGTGCCCATCTTTCTCGCGGCCATCGGCGTGGGCGTGGCCGCGGGGCTCATCACCGGCTGCATCGGCGCGGGAGGCGGCTTCATCATCACGCCCGCGCTCATGGCCGTTGGCGTGAAGGGCATCCTGGCCGTGGGCACGGACCTGTTCCACATTTTCGCCAAGGCCATCATGGGGACCACCATCCACAAGAAACTCGGCAATGTCTCCGTGCGGCTGGCCTTCAGCTTCCTGGCGGGCTCCATCGTGGGAACCTTCATCGGCGGGGCCATCAACAAGGGCCTCTATGACGCCAACCCCCTCCTGTCCGAGCTCTTCATCAGCTCGGTCTATGCGCTTTTGCTCGGCTTTCTCGGTTTTTACGCCCTGGGGGATTTTCTCCGCTCGCGCAAGCCCGCGCACCAGGCCGAAAGCGCGGCGGACAGCCACGCCCTCACCGGCATCGCGCGGCGTATGCAGGGCGTCATGCTGCCGCCAATGATCCCCTTTGACAGGCGCGTGCTGCCAGGGGGCAGGCGCATCTCCGCCTGGATCGTCGCCTGCGGCGGCGTATTCGTGGGCTTTCTCGCGGCCATCATGGGCGTTGGCGGCGGTTTCGTGACCTTTCCCATGTTTGTCTATGTATTCGGCGTGTCGTCCATGACCACGGTGGGCACGGACATTTTCCAGATCATCTTCACGGCGGGTTTTGCGGCCATCGGCCAGTACGCCGTCTACGGGTATGTGTTCTACACGCTCGCCATCGGGATGCTTTTGGGCTCCCTGCTCGGCATCCAGGTGGGCGCGCTCACCACATCCGTGGTCAGGGGCAACCAGATCAAGGGCTTCTACGCCGTTTCCATCATCGCTGGCTTCATCAACCGCGCCGCGACCCTGCCCAAGAAACTGGTGGAGCTCGAGTTCCTGAGTCTCCCCGGCGCGCTCGTCAACGGCATCGAGGCCGTGGGCAACGTGGTTTTCTGGGTGGTGGTGGCCTTTTTCGGCCTGTGGGTGTGCAGCAAGTTCTTCCTTAATATGGGCAAACTGCGGGGGAACGCGTGATGGCGGGCATCGTCAGGAACAGGCCGGCCTTTTTCAAGGGCGTCGCCCTTCTCGGCAGCTTTTTGGTGCTTTTCTACTTCCTGCTCACCCCGGTGATGCCCGGCGAGGACGGGAAGCGGCTCACCGGGCTGGAATACGCCGACGAGGTTTTCAACGAGCTTTCCAAGGGCTCGTCCTACTTCATCCCGCAGGTACGCGAAACTCTTGTCCCGCTCATGGGCAAGGAGGTCAGGCTGCGCGTGACGCTGCGGAAGCCCGCGCTCGCGCGGCTTTCACAAAGCCTGCTTGAAGGGGCCGGGGCCTCCGTGTCGGCCGAGGGCGCGACCCTCTCCTTCACGGGCGACCTTGGCCGCATCCTTCAGGCGGCCGCGGACGACGCGGACCTGCTCTACCACAATGACGGCGCGGCCGTGAGCGAAAAAAACGACGGCGCGCCCGCCCTGGAGGTGGCGCAGGCCTGGTGGTATCTGCTCAAGCCCTGCATCCAGGAGCTGCAAAAGCAGCAGCGCGTGGCCGACGCCAAGGCGGTGGACCAGGTGCTCGCCCGGGCCATCGAGCCGGGCAACAACTTCTACGGCATCGAGCCCGCGGACATGTCCGCCAATGTGCTTCTGGTGTGCGGGCTCCTGGCCTTCTATGTGCTGTATACGCTTTGGTACGGCTTCGGCATCTACGAGATTTTTGAGGGCCTGGGGCTTGTGGCACAGGGCCACAAGGAGAACTGAGGCCGACCCGCCCGGCATGGAAAAGGGCCGCCCCAAAAGGGCGGCCCTTGCCTCGTTCAGCTCCTTTTGTCCCGGTTTTCACCGGGAAGTCCCCGAAAGATTTACATGCGGTTATGGTTTGCGCCGCGCGGGCCCTGCGAGAAGCCGTAGGCAACGGCCGTTTCGGCGGAGCCCAGGGCGCTTGCCCCGTTAGCCGGCACGCCGCACGAATGGGCCTCCACGCTGCACTGCGCGCCCACGGGGGCGGCGGCAAGGGCGTCCGAAAAGGCGGCCGGGGCCTGAGTCGCGCTTTCCTGCGCCGCGGCATCGGGCAGCGCGGGCGCGGCGGCGCTTTCGCGCACGACCTGCCGCGGCGCTGTGGCCGAGTACTGGTCCACCAGCGAAGGCGCAAAGGTAAGCGCCAGAACGGCAAGGGCCACGCCGAGGGTGAATCTGCGGAAAGCGTGCGTCGGTCTTTCGTTGTACAGCATATGGCCCTCCCGGGCTTCGCGCCTGCTCTCGCCGGCTGTCATATTTTCGTCATTCGTCAGTTTTGTTGTTCTGTCGTCTCGGCCCGGAGAATTTGCGGCTTCCTTGCGCATGGGCTTCTCCTGCTGCCGGCCCTAGGCGCGGCCCGAATAGGCAACGGCGCGCCGCTGGCGAAAGCGGTTTCGGCTCACGTCGCGTGCGGAAACGGGGGCTGCCTGGCGGCTGTCACGCAGGACGCAATAGAGCGACGTCAGGCCGAGAAAACCGGCTATAAAAAAAATGCTCACCTGTATAAAAATCATACAAAAGACGAAGCTGCTCATGATATTTCCTCCAACAGCGCCGCTTTTCGCGCCCGGGGCCTTGCCTCTTCTCTCGCCCGGGGGCCTGCGGCCCGTTTCCCTGTATAATTTTTTGCCCGGTGCGGGGCAGTGCGACCCCGCGTTGTGAAGTAAGTAGCATAGGCCGTGCCAAAACCGCGTTGCCCCCGCGCCATCCGCACGCCGGGGCTGCCTATGCGTATTGACCGAAGCGCCCTCGCGCTATACAGGTAGGCCGGGGCGGCGTCGCCCCGGGGCGCGCATGGACATCCTGATCCTCCTTTACGAAAGCATCATCTGGTTTCTCGCCGGCCTGCTCACCGGGCTTACCTCCTTCGGGGGCAACCTCTTTGCCATCCCGCTGCTCGGCCTCGCCATACCCATGCAGGATGCCATCCTGCTCGGCTGCCTGTGCGGCACGGTGATGATCCTGGCCCTGGCCGCCCTGTATTACCGCTGGGCGCGCTGGGGCGAGATCGTCTGCCTGGGCCTGGCGTCCGTTCCCGGGGTGCTGCTCGGCGTGGCCTTCCTCCAGCATGCGGGGCCGCGGCTGCTCATGCTCGCCGCCGGGGGGAGCCTCGTCCTCTTTCTCCTGTGGCAGTACATTTCCGGCCGGCTCCATGTGGCGGAAGAGCCCGTTTCCCGCTGGTGGAGCGTGCCCCTGGGCTTTGCGAGCGGGGTCATGATGGGCGCGGTGGGCATGGGCGGCCCCCCCTTCGTGCTCTATGCCTACCTGCGCCACTGGAGCAAGGAGAGCACCATCGGCGGCGGCAGCCTGACGGCCATCATCACCATGCTGGCGGTGCTGCCCGCGCAATGGGAGGCGGGCCTCTATACCGTGCCGGTGCTCAAGGCAGCCATCGTCGGGGCGGTGTTCAGCGTGTGCGGCATCCTTGCGAGCCTGCCCCTTGTCCACAGGATCAACGCGCGGCTCTTCCGCCGGCTCCTGCTCCTCATGATTGGGGCGTCGGCGCTGATCCTGCTTATGCGCGGGCTGCTCGCCTGAGTCGCCTCGCGGCATCCGTGAAATTTTCCGGTTACGGCATCCCGCAGTTTTTCAAGGAGTGTTGAAGATGAACGGCCTTGAGCTCGCGCGCGCCTTCTACACCGCCTGCCGCCCCGCGCTGGCGGCGGCCATTCCCGACGTCATGGCGCAGGCCGCCGCGGGGCTCGCGGGCGAAGGCTCGGAATGTTTCGGCTGTGACGACGCCACTTCCCAAGACCACGATTTCGGGGCGGCCTTCTGCCTCTGGCTGCCCCGGGATCTCCTGCGGACGCAGGCGCAACGCATCGAGGCCGCTTTCGCCGCGCTGCCCGCGGAATTTGCGGGCTTTCCCTCACGGCTTCAC
>CAMWTD010000197.1 GCA_947177085.1 uncultured Desulfovibrio sp. | reverse complement strand
GGGAAGGGGAGTATCGGCCATGGCTGCCTCAGACGCCGAGCACGTTGCAGATGATGGTGATAATGGCCGTCATGACGATGATGCCCACGATGGAATTGACCACGGCGCGCGTGGTGGTCTGGCCCACGGCCATGGCGCTCCTCCCGCAGCGCATCCCCTGGTAGCAGCCGGCGATGGCGATGACCACGCCGAACAGCGTCCCGTAGACGAGCCCGATGAGGATCTGCCTGTAGGGCACCATCTGCACCGTGGCGTGCAGGTATTCCATGGGGTTGAGGCCCAGCATGAGCGTGCCCACGATATAGCCGCCGAGGATGCCCATGAGGTCGGCATAGATGGTGAGCAGGGGCACCATGAGCGTCAGCGCCAGCACCCGCGGCAGCACGAGGAAGTCCACCGGGGAGATGCCGAGGGTCTCGAGGGCGTCCACCTCCTCGTTGACCTGCATGGTCCCGATGAGCGCGGCGTAGGCCGCGCCGATGCGGCCGGACATGACCACGCCCACCATGACCGCCCCCATGACGCGCAGCATGCCGATGCCCACGAGGCCGGCCACATAGATCTGCGCGCCGAACTGGGTGAGCTGCACCGCGCCCACGAAGGCGAGGATGAGGCCAAAGAGCATGCTGGTGAGCGAAATGATGGGCAGCGACTGCACCCCGCACTCATACATGGCGGTAATGAAGTCGTGGGAGCGCATCCGCGAGCGGCCGATAATAAGGTTCCAGACGGCGATGCTCACGTCGCCCAGGAAGGAGAGAAAATCCGCGATGCGCGGGGGAAGCCGCAGGGCCGCCGCGCCGATGCGCTCGATGGCGTCGCCGCTCGCGACGCTTCTCTGGGCCCCGGCGCGGGGGGGCACGGCGAAGGCCATGTCCACCAGCCGCGTAAGGCCCTCGGGGAGGTCGAGCGTGACCTTGAGCTTGCGCTCGCGCGCCCGCTTGACGAGCTGCACGAGGAAGACGAGCAGGCTGCTGTCCCAGGACTCAAGGCCGCCCGCGCTGAGCTCAAGACCCCGGATCCGCTGGTCGGAAATCCCGGCGAGCGCCGCGTCCGCCGTTTCCGGCCAGGGGAGCTCAAGATTCCAGCGGCCGCCCACGCTGACGCGCCAGACGCCGCCAACGGCGTCAGCCGTCACTTGCGGGCTCGATTCCATGCCGTTATCATATGCCACGCGGCCCGGTAAGCGCAAGCGTGTCGCGCCCCCGACACTTTTTCCGGCGCTGTCCCCCACCGGGCGGCCGCGCCCATTGGGATGGACTGCCATGTCGCTCAAGCAACGTCTCGGCCTCGCTAAGGATCCCGTCTTCCTCATGGACGGCACGGCCTTCATCTACAGGGGCTTTTTCGCCAACCGCCACATGCAGCGCTCCGACGGCTTCCCCACCAACGCCCTCGTGGTGGTCACGCGCGTGCTTCTGCGCATCCTGCGCGAGGAGAAGCCCAGGCACTTCCTCTTTCTCAAGGACGGGCGGGGCAAGAACTTCCGCCACGAGATCTATGCGGAGTACAAGGCCAACCGCGAGGCCATGCCTGAAGATCTCGCCCGGCAGCTCCCGCCCATCGAGCGCATGGTCCACGCGCTCGGCCTCGCCTTCGAGGAGTCCGCGGGCTGCGAGGCCGACGACTGCATCGCCGCGCTGGCCGCGCGCTTCGCGCCGGACCTGCCGGTGGTCATCATCAGCGGCGACAAGGACCTGAAACAGTGCCTCGCGCCCAATGTCTATATGTGGGACCCGGGCTCCAAGGACGAGCGCCTGACCACCGAGGCGGACTTCGAGGCCGAGAACGGCGTCACCCCGGCCCAGTGGCCCGACGTGCAGGCCCTTGTGGGGGACGCCAGCGACAATATCCCCGGCGTGCCCGGCATCGGCCCCAAGACCGCGCGGCAGATTTTCGCCATCTGCCCCACGCTGGAGGACATCCGCGACCATTTCGCCCTGCTGCCGCCCAAGTTGCAGGACAAGTTGCGCCCGCACCTTGAGGACATGTTCACCTGGCGCGAGCTCACGAGGCTCTCGCGCGGCGTGTGCGCGGATATTGACCTCGCCGCGCTCGATGTGGGGCCCATCAACATCGCCGAATGCCGCGAGCTCGCGCAGGAGTTTGAGCTTTTCGCGCTCCGGCGCGAGATTGCGGCGCTGGTGCAGGACGGCGCGCCCCATGTGACCGCGCCGGACCTGGCGGCCGCCGCCGCCCGCGCGCCGGAAGACCCGGCGGAAGCGGCCGGCGCGGCGGTGAAGGGCGCTACGCAGCTTGAGCTGGGCGTGCCCGAGGTCACGGCCGCCGAGGAGGTGGACAGCGCGGACCAACTCCCCGCCTGCGCGGGGCGCACCGTGGCCCTCATCTGGGCGGAGGGGCCTGCGCGGCCGCCGCGCGTGGCCGTGGCCCCGGCCGAAGCCACCCCGGGCAGCGTGGAGCCGGCCCCGGCCGCCGTGCTCGCGGAAGTAAGGGAATACGCCTGGACAGGGCCCATGACGGTGTTGTGCGCCTGGGTGGAAAAAGCGGCGGAAGTGGCCGTGGCCGACCTGAAGAGCCTGCTCCTCGCCGCGCCCTTCTGGAAGGGGCTGCTCAACATCCGCGTGCTCGACCTGGGGCTCGCCGCCTACCTCCTCGGGCCGGAGGCCGGGGAATACGGGTGGTCGCGTCTCGCCGCCCGCTGGAGCGACGCCCTCGGCCTCGAGGGGCGCGGGCCGGCCATCGTGGCGCTCGGCATGGCGCACACGCTTTCCGCGCAGCTCGCGGCCAATGAGCTCTCGCGGCTTTATGAGAAGCTGGAATTGCCGCTCGTGCCTGTGCTCGCCAGCATGGAGGAGCGCGGCATCGCCATCGACCCCGCGGCCTTCCGCAGTTTCCTTGACGACGTACAGCGCGAGCTGGATACGCTCACGCGCGAGGTCTACGCCGAGGCCGGGGGCGAGTTCAACATCCGTTCCGCGCGAAAGCTCGGCGAGGTGCTCTATGAACGGCTGCGCCTGCCCGCGCCCAAGAAGACCCGCGGCGGCCAGCCCTCCACCAGCCAGGAGACGCTGGAGCGCCTCGCGCCCGAGACGCCCATCGTGCGGAACATCCTCCAGTTCCGCAAGCTGGAGAAGATGCGGTCCACCTATCTCGAGCCGCTGCCCCTGCACATGGACGCCCATGACCGCATCCACACCACCTTCAATCAGGAGGCCACGGCCACGGGCCGCATCTCCTCCAGCAATCCCAACCTGCAAAATATCCCGGTGCGCGGCCCGCTCGGCAAGCGGATGCGGGCCTGCTTCGTGGCCGGCCCGGGGAACGCGCTGGTCTCCGCGGATTATTCGCAGATCGAGCTGCGCGTGCTCGCCCACATGTCGCAGGACCCGGCCCTGCTGGACGCCTTCCGCCAGGGGGAGGACATCCACGCCCGCACCGCGGCCCTCGTGTTCGACATGCCGCAGGACAAGGTGCTGCCCGACCAGCGGCGCATGGCCAAGACCATCAATTTCGGCCTTATCTACGGCATGGGGGCCAACAAGCTCGGACAGGAGCTCAAGATTTCGACGGCCGAGGCGCGGGCCTTCATCGACCGCTATTTCGCCAGGCTCCAGGGGCTCAAGACCTTTTATGAGCGCGTCATCGAGGGCGCGCGCGAGCGCGGCTATGTGGTCACGCTGGCCGGCCGCCGCCGCTGGCTGCCCGGCATTCTCTCGGCCAACGGGCAAACGGCGGCCCAGGCCCAGCGCCAGGCCGTGAACACGGTCATCCAGGGCTCCGCCGCGGACATCATCAAGCTCGCCATGCTGGCCGCGGCTGGCGACGCTGAGCTGCGGCGTCTTGAGGCGGCCCTCGTGCTCCAGGTGCATGACGAGCTCTTGCTGGAACTGCCCGAAGCCGGGGCCCGGGAGGCCGGGGCGCGCGTGGCCCGCCTCATGGAATCGGTAAAACCCGGCGGCGTCACGCTCTCCGTGCCGCTGGTGGTGGACTGGGGCACGGGCCGCGACTGGGGGAGCGCCCACTAGGCGCAAAGGAAGAGGCCCCGGCGCGGAAGGAAAACTGTGAGTCGTCCGGCCCCGCAGGGGCCGCGCATGAGGACCGGCCCCCTATGCGCCGCCCCGAGGTCGCGCCTCGCATATTCCATGCCCGACAAGCAGGGGCAGTGAACGGTCCATGAGATATTTCAGCAAATGCGCCATATGGGGGATATTTTCCACGTCGGTCACCTGATACGCACAGGCGCGACCATCATCTGAGATATGCAGAGCCTTGTCCTGCCTGTTCGCCTGGATGATTTGCCTGAGGACGCTTTCGGCGACTTCACGGGGCGCATCAATATGCATCCCCACAAGCAGGGTATTGCCGGAAAAGCGCAGGCCGTAACTGAGTTTTTCATTGATGTGGTACGTGCATCCGGTGAAGTCCTCGCTGAAGGATTGAACATGGTTAAACTTCAGTTCCGTGA
>CAMWTD010000196.1 GCA_947177085.1 uncultured Desulfovibrio sp. | reverse complement strand
CCCTGCCCCCGTTCAGGAGGCCCCATGCCCGAAATTTCCCTTGTCATCGCCCTTCTCGCCCTGTGGATAGCGGCCGCCTGCGCGGCGGCCGGGGCCATCAACTTCTTCTGGGAGACAGGCTTCCGCCGCGCCTTCGGCTATGGGGCCTTCCTTTCCGGCGTCTTCCTCCTGTTCTGGGCCACCGGCCTCTGGGAGGGGGCGTCGCGCCATTCCTGGGGCGTGCTCGGCCCCGCCTTCCTGCTCATGCTGGCGCTGGCGTGGCTCGCCATCCAGCTCGGGCTGCGCTTCTGGCGCTGGCGGGAGCGCCGGCGCACTCCCGGCGGTACGGACGGGGAACGCTGAGGCGGGTGCGCACGCCGCCTGATTGATTTACAAAATCAATAATTTCGAGAAAAACAGATAGAGTGGCGCTCCCGCGCCGGCAGGGTGTGCGGCCGACGGGCCTTTTCCGCAAGCGCAGGCTCCGGGCGCTAGGCTTCGGCCCCGGACGCGCCTTCGGCCTCTTGTAACGCCACATCAGCGCAGAACGCGCAAAAATGCGCGGCCATGGCCGCCAGGCCGATGCGCGGGCGCACGCTCTCCCCAGCCTGGCGCATCCTGGCCCGGAGGCGCTCGTCCCGCATGATCGCGATGAGGGCTCCGGCCAGGGCCTGGGGATCCCGCTCGGGAATGCGCACGGCCGTCATGGGCGGCATGCCCGCGAGGCGCTCGCGGTGCAGCCCGCTTTGCGCGCAGATGAGCGGAAGCCCCGCGGCAACGCCCGCCCACAGGGTTTGCGGCAACTCCTGGGGGGAGGTTCCCGGGGCCACCCAGGCCGCGCACTGGCGGGCGGCCTCGGCGGAGGGCTGGTCCCCGAGGATGCAGAGCCGCCCGGCCACGCCGAGGCTCACGGCTTCGTGCAGGATCTCCTCAAAGCGCGGGCCCGCGCCGAACATCCGCACTTCCCAGGGGGGCAGGTCCTCCCGCTGCCAGAGGGCAGCCATGGCCCGCACCATGGCGAGAGCGCCGGAATCCGCGGCGAGGCTTTCGCCCATGCCGAAGATGCAGCGCCGCTCCCCGCCGGACGCCCCGGGCCACGGTTCGGGCTGCGGCAGGTAGTCCGCAAGGTGGATGCCCGGGGGGAGCACTTCCAGCGTGGCCGCGGAACGGCGCTTTTCCGGAAGGGCCTCCCAGAGTTCCCGGATGCGCCCGCGCACATGGTCCGAGCCGCAAAAGACGCGGCTTGCCGCGCGCAGGGCGCGCCCCCGGCAAAGTTCCGGCGCGGGGGGCCGCACGAAAAAGGCGTGGGAAAGGGCGGCGCTGCCTTTCTTGCGCATGGCGAGCACGCGGCGACCGAGCCGCGCCGAGGCTTCGCCCACTGTCTGAATGAGCAGGAAGTCGCGCGGCCGCTGCCAGCGCCAAAGGCGCACATGGGCCGCCATGCTGCCAGCGCCGCTCACGGCAAGCACCGGAAGTTCCCGCGCCGTCGCCTCCGCATGGAGCCACGAGCCTTCCACGCAGACCAGGAGTGGCGGAACCACGCCCCCGGCGTGCAGGGCGCTGGTCATGGCCAGGGCCTGCTCCGCCTCCAGGCGCGCGAGCGGCGGGGGCTCCGTGCCCCGGCCGTCGTTGGTTTCCGGGGCCTCCTGCTGGAGCGCGATGAGAAGAACGTGCATCAGCATCCCCGCTGCATGGCCGGCCGCCGGGTGTTCATTTGACGCCAGCGCGCCTAGTACGGCGTGCCCGTGGCTAGCATGTGCTCAAGCAGGGCGTCCTTGAGCCACAGGGCCACCGGCCCGGGGCGTCCGCGGTTCTCGCCCTCGCCCACGGCACGCCCGTCGAAATGGGTCACGGCCACGCAGAGCGTGGCGCTCGTGAAGAGCAGCATCTCCCGGGCATGGGCGATCTCGTCCCTGTGGATGGGCCCCTCCAGCACGGGCATCCGCTCCGCGGCCAGCCTCAGGGCCGCCAGAAGCGTTGTCCCGGGCAGGATGCGCCGGATCTCCGGGCTTCGCAGGCGTCCCTCCGCGTCCACGATGCCGATGTTGGCGATGGCCGCCTCGCCCATGCGGCCTTCCTCGTCAAAGGTCACGGCCACGTCCATGCCCTTCTCCCGCGCCTCGGCCGCCATGAACACATTGGGCAGGTAATTGGTGTTCTTGATGCGGGCGAGGTATTCCTGCTTGGGCGGAATGGCGCTCGTGAAGGCCGTGAGGCCCTTCCGGTAGTATTCTTCCGTGGGGAGATGCGAGGCCAGCGCCACGATGTAGAGGCCGGCCGCGGGACATTCGGCGGGCGAGATGCCGAAGCCGCCGGGCCCCCGGGAGAGGAAGACGCGCACGTCGCAATGGTCGCGCCCCCCCGCCCGGGCCACATCGAGGATGCGCTCCCGCAGCTCCTCCCACGGACAGGGCGGAGTGATGGCGAGCGCGGCCGCGCCCTCGCGCAGGCGCGCGAGATGCGCCGGGAGCGCGAAAACACGCCGCCCCCGGCAGCAGATGCTCTCGAAAAGGCCGTCGCCCCGGTGGCAGAGGTGGTCGTCCAGCGGCACGAAGAGCAGGCGTCCATCCGTGCATATGCGGCCCACGCGCTGGTCGTAGAAGGCCAGCACCTTGTCCGTCCCCGGCCTTGGCGCGGCGAGCAGGGCCTCGAGATACTGCTCGCGGTCAGACGCTTCCATCCCCGCCCCTCCCGCGCTCAGGCCAGGAAAACGTCCCGGTCGGGCACGCGCACGAGGTCGCGCCGCACAAGCTCCTCGGCGATCTGCACGGCGTTGAGCGCCGCGCCCTTGCGCACGTTGTCGGCCACGATCCACATGTTGAGGCCCTTTTCCACGGATTCGTCCTCGCGGATGCGTCCCACGAAGACATCGTCCTCGCCGATGACATCGGCCTGCATGGGATAGAGCAGCTCGCGCGGATTGTCGAACACGCGCACGCCCGGGGCCTGCGAGAGCAAAAGGCGCGCCTCCTTGGGCGTCATCTTTTTCTTCGTCTCCACATTGACGGCCTCGCCGTGGCAGTAGAACACCGGCACGCGCACGCAGGTGGCCGTCACCTTGATTGTCGGGTCCTCCATGATCTTGACGGTCTCGTTGACCATCTTCATCTCTTCCTTGGTGTAATCGTTGTCCTGGAAGACGTCGATGTGCGGCAGCGCGTTGAACGCGATGCGGTAGGGATAGACCTTGCTTTCCGGGTCGCGGCCGTTGAAAAGGTCCCGCACCTGGCGCTCCAGCTCCTCGATGCCCTTCTGCCCCGTGCCGGACACGGCCTGGTAGGTGGAGACCACCACGCGCGTGACGCCCACGGCGTCATGGATGGGCTTCAACACCACCACCATCTGGATGGTGGAGCAGTTGGGATTGGCGATGATGCCCTCGTGGTTGTTGAGCGCGTCCGGGTTGACCTCGGGCACTACCAGCGGGCAGCGCGGGTCCATGCGCCAGGCCGAGGAATTGTCCACCACCACGCAGCCCGCGTGCGCGGCCAGCGGCGCGAACTTCTCGGAAGTTGCGCCGCCCGCGGAAAAGAGGGCGAGATTTATGCCCGCGAAGGAATCTTCCTTCAGCTCTTCCACCACGAGTTCCTCGTCGCCATAGGGCACGCGGCTCCCGGCGGAGCGCGCCGAGGCGAAGGCGGCAACGCGCGTGGCCGGGAAGGCCCGGTCATGGAGGGTCTTGAGCATTTCACGGCCCACGGCGCCGGTGGCGCCGACAACGGCGACGGTCAGGTTCTCGCTCATGGCGTAAACTTTCTCCTTCTTGCGTGGCGGCGGGGCCCGGGCCGGCCCTTGCCGCCGGAAGCCCCGCAATGTCCGCGGACTATAGCCCCGGCCGCCGCAAAAGTGAAGCGGCCAGGGGACTCTCCGGCATATCCGGAGCGCCGGCGCCGGGCCGCGGCGGAGCCATCGGCCCCGCGCTTGCCCCGGCCCGGCATCTGGCATACTCTCGCCGCTGCCAGCCAAGAAGGAGAGCCCATGCATATCCTTGTCACCGGCGCAGCCGGCTTTATCGGCTACCATCTCGCTCGCCGCCTCCTCGGGGAGAGGCATACGGTCGTCGGCATCGACAACATGAACGCCTATTATGACGTGCGCCTCAAGGAGGCCCGCTTAGCCGAACTCAAGGCCCTGCCCCTGGCCCGGGCCTTCCGCTTCGAGCGGCTCGACCTTGCCGACAGGGACGGCATGGCGCGTCTTTTCGCCAGAGAGCGCTTCACGCATGTGGTCAACCTGGCGGCGCAGGCAGGGGTGCGCCACAGCCTCAAGGACCCGGCCTCCTATATCAGTTCCAACCTCGTGGGCTTCGGCCATGTGCTCGAGGGCTGCCGCCAGAACGGCGTGGAGCACCTCGTCTTCGCCTCGTCCTCCTCGGTCTACGGGCTCAATGCCGCCATGCCCTATTCCACGCGGCACAACGTGGACCACCCCGTGAGCCTCTACGCGGCCAC